>JARGGE010000264.1 GCA_029210865.1 Trueperaceae bacterium | reverse complement strand
ATTCCTGCGCTACACCCTGGGCGTGGATGACGCGGGCGCGCCCTACGACCTCGCCGCCGACCCCCACCAGCTGCGCAACGTCGCCGCCGACCCGGCGCACGCCGGGGTGATCGCCGAGCTGCGCGGGCGCCTGCTCGCCTGGTCGCTCGCCACCGAGCCCGCCGTCCCGCTCCCCGCCCCGGGCCCCCAGGCCGTCCCTTCGAGAGGAACCAGCTCATGACCTACGTCTTCAAGACCGACCAGACCACCCGCTACCGCTTCCCCACCCACACGAACCTGTTGGTGATGGACCGCGCCGAGGCGACCGCCAGCGAGAGCTTCATCACCGTCATGGAACCCGGCGAGGCGCCACCGTTGCACGTCCACCACGACACCGAGCAGGTCTTCTTCGTGCTGTCGGGCCAGGGGCGGCTGATCACCGGCACCGACGAGCAGGACCAGGGCCCGATCGTCCCCGGTGACCTGGTGCGCATCCCGCCGGGCACCTGGCACAAGGTGCCGTGCGTGGGCGACGAACCGCTGCGCTACCTGGTGGTCGACGTCTTCCCGGGCGGGCGGCCTGCCGCCGAGCCGACGTGGGAGGCCCACGTCCGGGTCGTCTGCGAGGGCAACGGCTGGGACTTCGACGCCGTGAAGCGCTGACCGGCCGCGCGTGCGCATCACCCGCCTCGAGACCTTCATCCTGCACGTCCCCGTCACCGGCGGCGCCATCGCCGACGGCAGCCACCAGGTGGGCCTGTGGGGCGCCCCCGGGGTCCGCGTCCACACCGACGTCGGCTTGGTGGGCACCGGCTACACCGGCACCCACGCGCACCTCGCGAGCGACCGCGCGATCGTCGACCTGATCGAGCACGCCTACGGCCCGCTCCTGCTCGGGCGCGACCCGCGCGAGGTGCAGGCGCTCTGGACCCTGCTCCACCGTCACCCGCCGCTGCAGTGGGTGGGGCGCAGCGGACTGCTGCACCTGGCGCTCGCCGCGGTCGACGTCGCCCTGTGGGACCTGAAGGCGCAGGCGGCGGGCGAGCCCCTCTGGCGGTTGCTCGGCGGGTCGGCCGACGCTGCCCTCGAGGCGTACGACACCGACGGCGGCTGGCTCGACCGCAGCGATGCGCAGCTGGTCGACGAGGCGCGCGCCCGCATGGACGCCGGCTACCGCGCGGTCAAGATCAAGATCGGCAGCCCCGACCCCGGTCGCGACCTGCGCCGGATCGAGCAGGTGCGCGCTGTGCTACCCCCAGGCGCGCGCCTGATGGTCGACGCCAACGGGGCCTGGGACCTGGTGACCGCGCTGCGCGTCGGCCGCCACCTCGCCGACTTCGGCGTCGCTTGGCTCGAGGAGCCGATCTGGTACGACGACGTCGCCGGCCACGCCGAGCTCGCGCGCACCCTCGCCACCCCGATCGCGCTGGGCGAGCAGCTCTACACGCTCGACGCCTTCCGCGATTTCCTCGCGGCCGGCGCGGTGCACTACGTCCAGGCCGACGCGGTGCGGTTGGGCGGCGTGACCGAGTGGTGGCAGGTGGCCGACCTCGCCTTCGCCCATCGCAAACCGGTGGTGCCGCACATCGGCGACATGATGCAGGTGCACCTGCACCTGGCCGTCGCCCACCCCGCCTGCGCGCTGCTCGAGCACATCCCGTGGATGCGCGACTGCTTCGTCGAGCCGGCGACCGTCGAGGACGGGCGCTTCGTGCTCCCCGAGCGCCCCGGCGCCGGGACCGCGCTGCGCGAGGGCGCGCTGGAGGCCTACGACGTCCGACGCTGAGGCCCCGCTCACCGCCCGCGAGGTGGCACGCACCGGCGCACCGCTCGCCGCGGGCTGGCTGTTCATGGCCTCCGAGTTGGTCATGATCACCGCGGTGGTCGCGCGGCTGCCCGACCCGGAACTGCAGCTCGCGGCCTGGGGGGTGGCCTTCGCCATCTCGACGCTGGTGCAATCGTCCTCGACGGTGCTGCTGCCCACCTCGACGGCGTGGTCGCGCGACGGCGCCACCTACCGGCGGCTGCGCCGCTACGCCTGGATCGTGCTCGCGGGCCTCACGAGCCTCCACGCGCTGGTAGCGCTGACGCCGCTCTACGGGCTGATCGTCGACCGCGCGATGGGCGTGCCGCCCGAGGTGGCCGCCGACGCGCGCGTCGCGCTGATCGTCATGCTCCCTTGGACGGTGGGGACCGGCTGGCGCCGCTTCCTGCAGGGGATGATGATCCGTCACGGCCGCTCCTCGGTGGTCATCTGGGGGACGATGGTGCGGCTGGCGACCGGCGCGGCGGTCCTCGTCGTTGGCGGCGCGCTCGACGTGCTGCCGGGGGCCTGGCTCGCGGCGGTGGCGATCATCGCCGCGGTGCTGAGCGAGATGACCTACACCCAGCTGCGCGCCGTGCCCGTCGTACGCCGCTACCTGCCCCCCGGCCCCGAGCCCGAGCGGCCGCTCACCTTCGCGCGCTTCTTCGCCTTCTTCTCGCCGCTCGTGGTCATGACGCTGCTCTCGACGCTCGTCCTGACGCTGGTGACGACGAGCCTGGCCCGCATGCCCTCGCCGATCGTCTCGCTCGCCGTCTGGCCGGTGCTGTTCGGGCTGCTGATGCTGTTCCAGAGCCCGGGCTTCGCCTACACCGAGGTGGTCATCAGCCTGCTGCGCCGGCCCGGGGCGGTGCCGGTGCTGCGGCGCTTCACCGTGGGGCTGGTCGTGAGCACCAGCGTGCTGCTGCTGGTGGTGGCGCTGACGCCGCTGGCGAAGCTCTGGTTCACCTACGTCGCGGGGCTCCCCGCGCCGCTGGCCGACCTCGCGCGCGCCGGGCTGCTGGGCGCGCTGGCGGTGCCGGGGTTGCGCGTGCTGCTCAGCTGGTACCAGGGGGCGATCATGTACGGCGAGCGCACCCGCGGCATCATGGCCTCGGTGGCCGCCTACCTGGGCGTCGCGGCGCTCGTGCTGGTCGGCGGCGCGGCCTGGGGCGGGGCGCCGGGGGTCTACGTGGGGGTGGCGGCGCTGACGCTGGCGATGGCGGCGCAGGCGCTGTGGCTCGCCGGCTGGGCGCGGCCCGTCCTGAGCCGCCGCGAGCGCGCGAACGGCGCGCTAGGGGCGACGCCGTGACCGCGCGCGCCGACCCGCACCGCACCGACCCGCAGCCGACCGACCGGACGGAGGGACCCATGTCCGACGCGCATCACGAGCGGCCGCGCCGCCCCAACCTGCTGTTCGTGATCACCGACCAGCAACGCGCCGACACGGTCGCGCCCGAAGGCCCGTGCGCGACGCCGCACCTGCAGGCGCTCGCGGCCGAGGGCACGCGCTTCGAGCGCTGCTACGCCCCCAACCCCATCTGCTCGCCCACCCGCGCGAGCCTCTTCACCGGCCTCTACCCCCACGCGCACGGGATCACCGACGTCACCCACGCCGTCGACGCCACCCAGGCCGACCTGGCTCCGGGGGTGCCCTTCTGGCCGCGGCGGCTGCAGGCGGCCGGTTACCGCACCGGCTACTTCGGCAAGTGGCACGTCGAGCGCAGCGAGCGGCTCGAGGACTTCGGCTTCGACACGTACGAGACCGAGCTGCGCCTCACCGGGGTGCAGGGCCACGAGGGCCCGCTGTCGCCGCGGATCGCCGTGCAGCAGGAGGGCTACCGCGAGTTCCTGCTCGCGGGCGTGCACGACGGCGCCGCGGCCGAGGTGCCGGAGGCGCGCCTGGTCGACCTGGGGATCGGCTTCCTCGAGGCGGCCACGCGCGAGCCCGAGCGCCCCTGGGCGCTGGTGGTGGCCACCGAGGCGCCGCACGACCCCTACCTGGCCCCGCGCGAGCTCTTCGACCGCATCGACCTCGCCCAGGTCCGACTGCCCGCCAGCTTCCGCGACGACCTCGCCGACCGCCCCGCGGTGTACCGCCGCATCCGCAGCGCCTGGGACGGCCTGAGCGAGGACGAGGTGAAGGTGGCGATCGCCTGCTACCACGCCACGTGCGCGTCGCTCGACGACCAGGTGGGGCGGCTCTTGGCCGCGCTCGACGCCAGCGGGCAGGCGGACGGCACCGTCGTCGCCTTCTGCTCCGACCACGGCGACTACCTGGGCGCGCACGGGCTCTTCCTGAAGGGGGTGCCGGCCTTCGAGGAGGCCTACCGGGTGCCGCTCCTCCTGCGCGGGCCCGGGGTACCCGCCGGCCGGACGGTCGCGGCGCCGGTGGGGCTGATCGACCTCGGGCCGACGCTGGTGCGGCTGCTGCTCGGCGAGGCCTACGCGGGCCACGGGCGCGACCTGGCGCCGCACTTGGGGGACGGCGGCGCTGCCACGGGCGGTGAGGCGTTCGCCGAGTTCCACGGCCAGCGCCTCCGGTACACCCAGCGCGTGCTGTGGCGCGACCGCTGGAAGTACGTCTTCAACGGCTTCGCCGAGGACGAACTCTACGACCTCGAGGCAGAGGCTTTTGGGGTGGTG
>JARGGE010000263.1 GCA_029210865.1 Trueperaceae bacterium | reverse complement strand
GTTATCGTTAACAGCCTTGGTAGCGGTAACAATACGAGACCCCGCCGCCCCCTGTCAAGCGAGGGGCGTTCCGGGTACGCAAGGGGAGGCCCGCCGAAGGTGACCACGACCGCATGACCACGATCAGCGACGTCGCCGTGCACGCTGGCGTGAGCGTGATGACCGTCTCCCGCTACTTCAACGACCCGACCAAGCTCGCGGCCGCGACGTTCGAGCGCGTCAAGCTCGCCGTCGACGAGCTCGGCTACGTGCCGAACGCCACCGCCCGCTCGCTCATCCGCGGCCGTTCCGACACGATCGCGCTCGTGGTGGCCGACATCCGCCACCCCTTCTTCATCGCCATCGCGCGCGGTGTCGAGGACGTCGCGCAGGCCGCGAAGTACGTCTTGTTCCTCGGCAACTCGCACGAGACGCTGGCGCGGGAGCGGCAGTACCTCGAGACCGTCATCAGCCGGCGCGTCGACGGCGTCATCCTGGCGCCGACGCACGGCAAGCGCCACAACCTCGAGGTCTTGCGCCAGCGCGGCGTGCCGACGGTGCTCATCGACCGCCGGCTGCCCGACTACGACCTCGACGTCGTGCGCGGCGACACCTTCACCGGCGGGCGCATCCTCACCGAGCACCTGCTGGCCGAGGGGTACCGCGACATCGCCTTCGTGGGGGGGACCCCCGGCGTCTCGTCGCTCGTCGACCGCTTGGGCGGGTACGAGCGGGCGATGGCGGCGGCCGGGCTCGCGCCGAGGAGCATGCTCGGCCGCTACGACCAGGCGAGCGGCGAGAAGCTCGTCGGCGCGATGGTCGCGGCGGCGCGCCGCGGTGAGGCCTCGCTCCCCGACGCGCTGATCGCGGCCAACAACATGGTCGCCTTGGGCGCCCTGCTCGCCTTGCGCCGGCATGGGATCCGGGTGCCCGAGGACATGGCCGTCGCCGGCTTCGACGACTTCGACATCGCCTCGCAGCTCGACCCGTTCCTGACGGTCGTCCGTCAGCCCGCGTACGAGATCGGGCGCGAGGCGATGCAGCTGCTGCTGCGCCGCTTCGAGGACGCCGACCGCCCGACCGAGGAGCGCGTGCTGCCGGTCGAGCTGGTGGTGCGCCGCTCCACGCGGCGGGCACCCTGACGAGGGCACGCCCCGCGCGAACGCGCGCGGTGCCGCGCCGAGGCGCGGCGGAGGGGAACCCCATGATCCGAGGACCGTTGACCCACCCCGACCTGCTGGCCGCCCTGGCCGAATCCGGCCACGGGACCGGCGTGCTGATCGCCGACGGCAACTTCCCGTTCCGCACGGGGGCGAACCCCGCCGCCCGCCACGTCTTCCTCAACCTGCGCCGTGGCCTGCCGACGGTGACCGACGTGCTGGAGGTCCTGGCGGCGACGGTGCCCATCGAGGCGGCCGAGGTCATGCGGCCCGACGACGGGCCGGAGCCCGAGGTCTTCGCCGCCTTCCGCGCGGCGCTGCCCGGGCTCGAGCTACGGCTCCACGGCCGGCAGGCGTTCTACGACCGCGCGCGGCAGCCCGACGTGGGGGTCGTGGTCGCCACCGGCGAGGCCCGGGTCTTCGCGAACCTGCTGCTCACGATCGGGGTGGTGCCGCCGGACCGGTGAGCGGCGCGCCGCGGTCGTGGGCCGCGCCCACCGCGCCGACGCCGAAGGGCGCCGACAGGTCGCTCTCGACGTGGCCAGGGTACAGGGTGACGCACACCGCCTCCTTGCTGCGGCGGCAGAGCTCGGCCGCGGCGCTGCGCACCAGCTGGTTGAGCGCCGCCTTGGAGGCGCGGTAGCCGTACCAGCCGCCCAGCGTGTTCTCGGAGCTCGCCGCGCGCGCCGAGAGGGCGGCGACCACGCTGCGGCCGTCGCGGGGCACCAGCGGCAGCACGTGCTTCAGGACGAGCGCCGGGCCGATCGCGTTGACCGCGAACGAGCGCGCCAGCGCGGCGCCGTCGAGGTGGCGCCAGGTCTTCTCGGGCTGCTGGCCGGCGCCGTGCAGGAAGCCGGTGGCCACCACGACGAGCCGAGGCGCGAGGCCTCTCGTCTTGATGGCCTCGGCGGCCTCGGCGACGGCGGCCTCGTCGGTGACGTCGACCGACGGGGTGCCGGAGCGCGAGAAGGCGAGGACGTCGGCGAAGCGGGGGTCGACGCGCAGGCGCTCGGCGATCGCGCCGCCGATGGCGCCCGAGGCGCCGAAGACGACGGCGAGGCCGCCGGTGGGGAGGGGAGCAGCGTGGTCCATGCCCGAGGCTACGGTGGCCTCGCTCCGGGCGTCCGTAAGCGGGGTCGCCGGGTCACCGCGGACCGGTCGCCCCGGGTGTCCGCGTGGTTCAGCGTGCCCGCGCTGCTCCGGGGGCACCGAACGGGCAGCGTTCGAGCACCTCGTGCACCGCCCCCTCGCGGCGCAGCTCGCTCGACACCACGTCGAGGCCGTCCACCCGCCACGCGGGGCTGCGCCAAGCGTCCGGGGCGGCCGCCAGCCAGGCGCGGGCGTCGACCGGGTCGCGGGCGCGCGCCAGCGTCACGTGGGGGGTGAAGGGCCGCGGATCGCGCGGGCGGTCCAGCGCGGCCACCAGCTCGGCGTGCAGCGCGGTCACGGCCGCCGCGCCGCCGCCCCAACCGACCCATGCGACCCGCGCCCGCGCGGGGCTCGGGAACGCACCGACGCCGGCGAGGTCCGCCTCGAAGGTGGCCGTCCCCGCGGCGACCCCCCGCGCCCGCGCCCGCACGTCGGCGAGCGCGTCGTCCTCGAGGTCGCCCAGGAAGACGAGCGTCAGGTGCGGCTGCGAAAGCGTCGCTCCGCGCAGACCCCGCGGCGGTGGCGGCAGCGCGGTGCGCAACTCGGCCAGCGCGGCGCGCACGGGGGCGGGCAGCGGCAGCGCCAGGAACGTCCGGGTGCCGGGCATCGTGCGCCCAGCATGACGCCTGCGGGCCCGCGCGGTCGGGCGCGCCGGGTACATTGGACCGAGCGCTCCTGCGCATCACGCACGTCACCCGCTACGGCTACGGGGAACCCGCCTGGGATTCCTTCAACGAGCTGTGCCTGCGCCCGAACGACGACTACCGCCAGACGCTGAAGGCCTTCGCCCTCAAGGTCGACCCCAAGGTCGAGCTGCGCAGCCACCGCGACGCGGCGGGCAACCTGATCCACCGCTTCTACGTCCCCCAGGCGCACCGGCTGCTCGAGATCGCCGCCTCGTCGGTGGTCGAGACCTACCCGGTCCCCACACCGCTCGCCGTGTCCGCGAGCGTGCTCCCCGGGTTGCGCCACCGCTTCTTCGAGTTCCTCGCGCCCACGGTGCGCGTGCCGCTCGACCGCGACTGGCATGCGCTGCTGGGCGCCAGCCGGCTCGAGCCCGACGGCGACCTGGTCGCCTACGTCGCGGCCCTCACCGCCTACCTGCGCGAGCGCTTCCGCTACGCCCCCAACGCCACCGAGGTCGACACGCCGCTCCCCGACTTCGTCGCGGCGGGCGCTGGCGTCTGCCAGGACTACGCCCACGCGATGCTGGCGCTCTGCCGGCTGGCGGGCATCCCGGCCCGCTACGTGTCGGGGTACGTCCACCCGCACCCGCACACCGACGAGACGCTGCTCGGCAGCGGGGGTTCGCACGCCTGGGTCGAGGCCTTCCTGCCCGGCAACGGCTGGGTGGGCTTCGACCCCACGAACGGCTGCCCGGTGGGCGAGGCGCACGTGAAGATCGGGGTGGGCCGCGATTACGACGACGTGCCGCCGGTGCGCGGCTTGCGCCGGGGCGGCGGCGCCGGGACGCTCGACGTCCTGGTGCGGGTGCGCCACGTGGCCCGCACCGGGTCGACGCGCGACGTCGGGGTCGCGCCGTCCGACGAGTCGTTGGCCGAGGAGTGCTGAGCGTCGCGCCTCGCAGCGCGGCGCGCTCGCGCCACGGCGGCGCCCACGGCCGCGCGAACGTCCGGCGCCGTTCAGTCGATCAGGAAGTAGGTCTTGGCGATCGTGCCCGAGAGTGCCGCGATGCCGTCGAGCAGCTCGTCGAGGCTCGGCTCGCCGTCGTCGACGATGCGGCGCGCGTCCGGGCAGTAGGCGATCTGCGCCGCCAGCCAGCCGGCTTGGCGCTGCACCTCGCCGTTGCGGTCGGGGTTGGCCGCCGCGATCTGCCGCACCACGTCGTCGAGATGCGTGAGGCAGTAGCGCAGCGAGCGCGGGAAGTCGGGCTCGAGGAGCAGGAAGTCGGCGATCAGCTCGCGGCTCGGTGGGCGCCGGTGGCGTTTGCGGAAGGCCTCGTACGCCGACGTCGACTTCAAGAGCGCCATCGCGCGGTGCCCTCGAGGCCGGCCGCGACGGCGTCGGTCCCGAAGTCGTGGCGGGTGCGCACGCCCAGCATGCGGACGATCGTGTCGGCGCGCTCGACGTACTGCCCGGCGCGGATGAAGAGCCAGCCTTGGTCGCGCGGCAGGGTCGCATGCGCGATGCCGATGATCAGGT
>JARGGE010000262.1 GCA_029210865.1 Trueperaceae bacterium | reverse complement strand
GGCGTCCGCGAAGCCCTGCGTGCCGACGCGCTCGATGCTGCTCCCGGAGCGGTAGACGTCGCCGGTGTGCACGCCGTCCTCCAGCGTGCGCAGCCAGGCGTTGGCGACGGTCTGCGCGACGTCGGCCTGGCCGACGTGCACCAGCGTCTGCACCGCCGCGAGCAGCATGCCGGAGGGGTTGGCGAGGTCCTGGCCCGCGATGTCGGGGGCGCTACCGTGGACGGCCTCGAACATCGAGACGCGGTCGCCGACGTTGGCGGAGCCGCCCAGGCCGACGGAGCCCGCGATCTGCGAGGCGATGTCCGAGAGGACGTCGCCGTAGAGGTTGAGCGTGACGATCACGTCGAAGCGCTCGGGGGTGTCGGCGAGCCGCGCCGCACCGATGTCGATGATCAGGTGCTCCGCCTCGATGTCGGGGTACTCGGCCGCGATGGCGTCGAAGGTCCTGTGGAACAGACCGTCGGTCACCTTCATGATGTTGTCCTTGGTCATGCAGGTGACCTTGCGGCGGCCGTAGGCGCGCGCGTACGCGAACGCGAAGCGCACGATGCGCTCGGTGCCGGGCCGCGTGATCAGCTTGAGCGACTGGGTGACCTCGCGCGTCTGGCGGTGCTCGATGCCGGCGTAGAGGTCCTCCTCGTTCTCGCGCACGATCACGAGGTTGATGCCGTCGTGGCGCGTCGGCACGTAGGGGCCGTACGACTTGGTCTCGCGCACGTTGGCGAACAGCCCGAGGCTCTTGCGCAGGGTGACGTTGACGCTCTTGTAGCCACCGCCCTGGGGCGTGGTGATCGGGCCCTTGAGCAGCACCTGGTGCCGCCGAAGCAGGTTCCAGGCGTCGTCGGGCACGCCGGTGGCGACGCCGCGCTCGTAGGCGACCTGGCCGAGCACGACCGGCTTCCAGTCGATGCGGGCGCCGGCGGCCTCGAGGATGCGGAGGGCAGCGCGGGTGATCTCGGGACCGATGCCGTCGCCCTCGGCGACGACGACGGGGATGGGCTGGATGTCCATGGCGCCCAGGGTACGGCCTGGGGGCGCGCTGCGGGGTCGCGGCAGGCTCAGGTCACGCCGTACTCGACCCGTAGACGGCGCGCCCGCGCGCGCGCCAGCGCCAGCCGCGGATCGCCGGGGGGAAGCGCGGCGGCGGTCGCCTCCCAGAGCTCGAGGTCGTCGGCGAAGCGCTCGGCGAGCTCGAACAGCACGTCGGCGTCGGCCGCGTCGAGCGCCGCTTGGCGCAGGTGGTCCTCGAGCTCACCCCGCACCTCGACGACCCCCGGGGCCTCGCTCCACGGCAGCAGCGGCCCCCGGAGCAGGGCGACGGCGTCGCGCACACGCCCCGCCGCCAGCTGCGCGCGCACCTCGAGCAGGTCGGCCTCGTACGCCACGGTGAAGCGGTACGGCGCGTCGCTGACGGGCAAGAGCCCACGCAACCGGGTCGTGAGACCGCGCAGCCCGCCGCTCGTGAAGGGCGTCGCGCCCGGGTACGTGAGGAAGGCGTTGAGCACGTCGCGTTCGACGCCGTCGGGGTGCAGCGCCAAGGCCAAGGCGAGCTCCAGGAGCCGCGGCGACAGCGCCACCGGCGCCCCCTCGAGGTCGACCCGGGGCGTGCCCAGGAGGCCGAGCCGCAACGGCGGCCCACCGCCGGAGACCGCGTCGGCGACGCGGCCGAAGGCCGCGGCCGGGCCGGCGAACACGCGCACCGCGCTGGGCGCGAGCCCGCGCAGGACGGCATCGAGGTCGGCGGGGAGGCTCGCGGCGGCGGCCGGGCGCACCAGCAGCAGATGCAGGGCCGCCGGCAGCCGGTGCTCGGCGGCGAGCGTGGGGGCGATCGCGACCTCGAGGAGGTCGTCGCCGGCCGCCTCCGACTCGGCACCCTCGAGGACCCCGGCCCGCCACGCGGCGACGGCACCTGCCATCCCACGCGCCAGCAGTCCGAGCGCGCGCGGCTGCTCCCCGGCGTCGCGACCGAGCTCGAAGGCCTCGGTGCCGACGCGCTGCGCCTCGTCGAAACAGCCGAGCTCGTGCAGCACCCGCACCATGAGCGCCGCGTGCTCCGCGCGGGCGCGCAACGGGCTGCGCTCGAGCGCCGGTCGCAGGCGCGCCTCCGCCGCGTCCGGACGCCCGACCGCCAGCTCGTACGCCGCCCAGGTGCTCCGGTAGTAGCCCGCGACGTCGGGGAGCGCGCCGTCGAGGACCGCCGCACCGTCCTCGAGCACACGCTCGAGGCCCGCCAGGTCGCCCGTCAGCACGCGCGCGAGCGCCAGGTCGTTGACGAGGAGCAGCCGGCGCATGCCGTCGCGAAGACCGTGGCGATCGAAGGATTGCAGCGCCCACTGCGCCCAGGCCCGGGCGCGCACGAACTCGCCCAGGTGCAGCAGCCGCGCGGCGAGGGCGCCGGCGTTGCGGGCGAGGTCGTACGGCGTGCCCGCCTCCTCGGCGAGGCGCACCGCCTCCTCGAGCAGCATGGCGCCCCGGCGCCGGTCGGGGTGCAGGCGGCCGAACTGCCACAGCGTCAGCGGGGTGCGCCGCGCGCCGGCCGCTGCGGCGGCCATGCTGAACCCCTCGTCCACGGGCAGCACCCCCGCGCGGCGCGCGCGCAGCTCGGGGGCCGAGAAGGTCGCCAGGTGGGCATCGACCTCCTCCACCACGTCCGGCAGCGCCGCGCTCGCCGCGGCCGCGACCAGCCGCCACTCCAACACCCGCTCGCGCGTCCGGTACGGCGCCGGCAGCGCCGTGAGCAGGAGGTGCAGCCGCGCCACGAGACCGCGCTCCTGGTACGCGGGGCCAGCACGCCGGAGCAGGTCGTCCACGAGCTCCGGCGCGCGCAGCACGGCCAGCTCGAGCGCCCCCACGTGATCGCCCTGGAGCGCCAACGCGCGGGCGGCCAGCGCCGGCGGGACCGCCTCGCCCTCCTCCTCCGCCAGGAGCGGGCCGTCGGGGCCCGGGACCTTCGGCAGCGGCAGGCTCGCGGCCCGCGCGGACTCGAGCAGCAGGTCCCCGAAGCGGCCGCCGGTGCGCGCCAACAGCGCGTCAAGCGTAGCGGCGTCGACCGCACGGGGCACCACGCCTTCGGCCTCCTCACGGCGCACCGCGAGCGCCTCGCGATCGCGGAGGGCCGTCCACCGCCGCAGGCCGGCGGGGACGCGCGGGGTCCGGAGGTCGACCAGCACGCGGAACGCCTCGCCGTGGAGCGCGCCGAGGTCGGGCAGCCACGGTGGGGGCGGCACCGAGAGGGTCGCGACGATCCAGAGCGGCGCGAGGTCCGCCTCGTGGTGACGGAGCGCGTCGAGGTGCGCTCGGACGGGGAGGCCGAGACCGAAGAGCGGACCGCCGGCCGCCGCGTTCAGCGCCGCCGCGAGGGCGTTCGCCTGAGCCACCGGATCGGCGTGCGCCCGGGGGCCGAGCGCGAACCAGGCGAGCCGGTGCCGGGCGCGCAGCGCGTCGACCAGGAACGGGGTGCCGAAGGGCTCACCCCCGTGCAGCGCCACCGGTCGGTGGCTGCGCTCGATCGCCTCGAGTTGGCGTGGGAGCCACACGCGAGCACGATAGCCGGTCGTCACCGGGCACCGCGCTCGCCCGGGCGCCCCGGACGGTCCCGTGGGCGCCCGCACGCCCTCGTCGCATCGGCGTCAGGCGACGCGCTGGTACACCTCGGTCGCGGCCACCGGCCAGGCGGCGGCGTCCAGGCGACGGACCTCGTCGACCGCGCGCAGCCACCGCGGGTCGCGCACGTGCACGGCCGCGCCCTCGAATCGGAACTCCGTGGACCGCTCGAGGCGGCGACGGGCTTCGTCCTGTGTCATGGGGAACCTCCTCGCGTTCGTGGGGCGAGGTTACGGGTGCGGGCGCTCCAAACCCGCGCCATCGTTTCACGGCCGCATGAAGCGGCTTTGGAGCGCTCCGCTGCGTACCCTCCGGGCACCTCAGGAGGGTATCATGTCCAACCTCAAGACCGTCGTCCGCACCGCACTCGTCGTCCTCGCCCTCGGCGGCCTGACCGCTGGGACCTTCGCCGCGCTGCAGCCGAGCGCGCTCGTCGAGGCGAGCAGCTCGGGTCGCCCCGGGCATCAGGACGTCGGCTGAGCCCATCGCGCCCGACGCGCCGCCACCGCCGCAGCGGTCGGCGGAACCCGACGTCGCCCTGAGCACCCAGACCCCCATGGCCGACACGACGAACCCCCACCACCCGCCGACGCTCGACGCCCTGCGCTTCCTCTACCAGCCCGTCGAGGCGCTCTCGAGCCACGAGTCCGGTTGGCACGAAGCGCTCGTGCGGTGGTACCTGCCCGACGGCACCGTGCGCGGCCCCGATCGGGTGTTGCCGTACTGGCTCGAGCCCAGCCGGCAAGCCACGTTCACGCGCTTCACGGTGGAGCGCGCGGCCGAGGCGCTGCGCGCGCACCCGGAGGCTCGGGTCAGCCTCAACCTCAGCCCGCGCCAGGCCACCCACCCCA
>JARGGE010000261.1 GCA_029210865.1 Trueperaceae bacterium | reverse complement strand
CCCCAAGACCCGGCCGTCCTCCACGCCTTCTGGCTGCTGACGCAGCTCCCCGACGCAGCCCGGAGCGACGACTTCGCCGGCGCGCTGCGTGACCTCGGGATCCAGGTCGAGAGCGCGCCCTCGGTCGCCGAGCTCGGCGCCGCGCTCACCCGCGCCATCGATCGACACGCGCTCGAACAGCGCAACAAGTCCGACCTCGGCGAGATGGCGCAGCTCGCCGCCGTCCAGAGCCTCACCGGGCTGCTGCAATCCCGTGTGCCGACGCTCTTCGGGACCACGCCCGACGACGTGCGTTCCGAGGTAGCCAAGCTCGCTACCGAGAAGCAGTTCGGCACGCTCGCCAAGGAGTTCTTCGCCGACTTCTCGCAGCGCTTCCTCACCTACTACACGAGCCGCGAGCTGCCCTCGCACGTCGGACGAGACCGTGCGTTCCCAGAGCTGACGGCGCACGACACGTTCAACCGGGCGCTCGACACACACTGCCAACAGGCGGCGCGCATCGTCGAGACCTTCGCGGGCACCTGGTACTCGAAGAGCCGCTACGAGAAGACACTCACGCCCGAGCGCACAGCCGGGTTCATCGGGTACGCGCTGACCAAGATGCGGCGCGAGCTGAAGCGGGGGGACTGATGTCGTCGTCCCCGCCTCGCAGTGTCCATTACGTCGCCTGTGGGAGCGCCACTCACAGCGCCCCAGAGGGCGCGCTGTGCCTGCTGCTTCACGGGACCTCGCCGAACCTCAGCGTCGACATCGCGGGGCTCGACCACCAGTTGATGACCCGGGTCGCTCCGCGCTTCAGGGATCTCATCCGCCTCGCGTCCTACGTCCTCGTCGCAGACCAGGCGGTCACCCGCGGCGGCGAGGACACCCTCGACCTCGGCAAGCGTTGGCGCCGAGACTTCAAGTTCGTCGTCGGCGTCGAGGACCTCGACGCCTGGGACCGCGACGAGATGCGCCAGGTGCTCGAGTCGACGCTGCACACCCTCACCGACGACTTCTTCACCTTCGAGTTCGTGCCCCAGCTCGACTCCGAGCCCGAGCAGCTCAACTTCGGCGCCGTCGGTGACGATCCCTTCCTCCCGCTCGAGGGCTTCGAGTCGGTGCAGCTGTTCTCCGGCGGGATGGACTCGTTCACGGGCGCCGCCGAGGAGATCCTGGGCAACGATCGAGACGTCATCCTCGTGAGCCACCGGTCGGCGTCCAAGACCTGGAAGCTCCAGCGGAACCTGATCGACGACCTCCGCCAGCGAGCGCCGTCGCGCCGCATCCTCCACGTCGCGGTGAGCATGGAGAAGCACGCGAAGGAGCTTCGCCGCGAGCGAACCCAGCGATCGAGGTCGTTCCTGTACGCCGCCCTGGCCGGCACGGTGGCCAACCTCGTGGGTCTCGACTTCATCCGGTTCTACGAGAACGGGATCGTCGGCATGAACCTCCCTGTGCTGCCGCAGGTGGTTGGCACGCGGGCGACGAGGACGACCCACCCAGAGGTGCTCCGGGGGTTCGCCAAGATCCTCTCGCTCCTGAGCCCGCAGCCCATGCGGGTCGAGAACCCGTTCGAGTTTCTCAGCCGAGCCGAGGTGGCCGAGCGGCTGAACGACGCCGGGGCCATCGACCTGCTGAGCAAGACGGTCAGCTGCGCGCACGTACACAAGTCCAGCACGATGCATCCGCACTGCGGCGTCTGCTCCCAGTGCGTGGACCGCCGGATCTCGATGCTGGCCGCCGGCTTCGCGGAGCATGACCCCGCCGAAGCCTACGCGGTGGACATCCTCCGTGGTCAGCACCCCAGCGGCGAGACCGATGTCCTGAAGGAGCGCGACCGCACCATGATCGTCGGGTACGTCGACGCCGCCGACCGCTTCCGGAGCCTGGCTTCGCCGCTCCAGCTGCAGCACCGGTACCCCGAGGTCACGCGAGCGATCCCGGGCCTGACCGAGCGCTATGACGTCGACGCCGACGAGGCGCTCCGCCGCGTGTACGAGGTGCACAAGCGCCATGGTGAAGGCGTCGACCGGGCCATCGCGGCGCTCTTCGACACCGAGACCCTGCGGGCGCTGCGGAGGCCGAACGGCATCCCTGCCGACAGCCTCCCCGCGCTCCTGGGGGCGCGTGGCCTCGGAGCGTCCGGGTGCCCCCAGCAACAGGAGGAGGCGCTCGAGATCGTACCGGCGGACGCCGAGCATGTGTTTCGCCGGCAGGGGCAGAACTGGACGCTCAAGTACCGCGGCGGCAAGCCGCTGATCATGAACCACACCAAGGGGCTGCACTACATCAGCTTCCTGCTCAGGCACCCCGGTGAGCAGCTGACAGCCCTGGCTCTGATCGACCTCGACGAGGGGCGCGAGATCGGCAGCCACGCGCTGTCCACGTCCTTCTCGATCGACGAGGAGACCCTCAGCTCCGTGCGGAGCAAGATGCAGGAGCTCCGGACCGACCTTGCCCAGGCGGAGGAGTACTACGACTACGCCGAGGCCGAGCGGCTGCGCGGCGAGATCCAGAAGCTCGAGGACTACGTGCGCCGCGAAGCTGGGCTCGGGGGCAAGGCCAGGCGCGAGTCCCCGGAGCAGAAGCGCGCGCGGACGTCGGTGTCCAACGCCATCACGCGCGCCATCCGTGCGGTCCGCAAAGAGCACCCCGCCTTTGCCGACTACCTGAAGCTGCAGATCCAGACCGGCTTCTTCCTCCAGTACCGCGACACCAACACGCACTGGGTGCTGTAGCGCCGGCGCTCGGCTCCGGCCAAGCGAGCGAGGGGCATGTTCGAGGGCGGTCGTCCGCCCTCGATGGGATCTTTCTGCCCCCAGATCGAAAAAAAATCTGCCGCTACGCCTGATGTAGCACCTGCAACGCGGCCTGTAGCGCCTCCGGGTTGAGCCATGTCGGCTCGCGAACACCTGACCCGGAGGTTCACATGAAGCCCCACGAAGAGACCGAGTGGCGCTGCCGCAAGTGCGGCGCGCTCCTCGGCATCCGACGCGCCGGCCGCGTCCACGTCAAGCACAAGCGCGCCCAGTTCGTGGTCCGCGGCCACGTGATGGCCGTCTGCCCGCGCTGCGCCGAGCTCAACGAGACCGACTCCGCTCCGCCCCCGCCGGCGGAGCAGCCGTGGCCGGCGGCGTAGCCCGCCACCCACTGGAGAACACGAACCCAACAACCAACAACCCGACCGCGACCCGAGGCCCGAGAGGTCCGCCAGCGCCGAAGAAAGCCCC
This sequence comes from Trueperaceae bacterium, assembly GCA_029210865.1. Classification (GTDB taxonomy): domain Bacteria; phylum Deinococcota; class Deinococci; order Deinococcales; family Trueperaceae; genus JAABTL01. The sequence goes on along the minus strand of JARGGE010000261.1, from coordinate 1,243 downwards.
CGCAGGGGCGGCGCCCGCAGGTCCGGCACTTCGCCGGAGACCTCTCATGCGCCTGGAAACCGTACGACACGCGCTCGCTCAACAGCTTCGCTCGCAAGACACCCACAACACCTTCTTCGCCGGCCGCGAGCGCCACGCCGCGCTCGCCAACTTCGACACCCCCGACGCGGCCATCGCCTTCCTCAACCGCCGCGGCGCTCATCCTCATGAAGTGGGCGGCTGCCAGGCCCGCAGCGCGGTCACGGCGGCGATGATCGCCGAGGCCCAGCGCGGCGAGGGCTCCACCTGGTCGGCCCTGCTGATGCTGGCCTACTTCCCGGGCCTGCTGCGCATCCGCGCCACGATGAAGCCCTCGGCCGGGCTGCGCTGCGACGAGCTCAACGCGCTCCTCATCGAGTGCTTTCTGGAGACCGTCAGCACGCTGCCGCTCGCCACCCAGGGCCGCCTCGCGGTGGTGAACCTCATCCTCGGCACCCGCAAGAGCGCCTGGCAGCACCTCGCCCGCGAGACCGCCCGCGCCGACCGGGAGGAGCCGCTCCCCGACGCCGCCGACGACCTGCTCGGTGGCAACTACCCGTCGCCCGAGCGCATCGCGCTGGCCCGCGAGGCCGACCGGATCCTGAAGCCCGAGCGCATCCGCGACTGGGTCGAGGATCTGCTGCGCGACGAGACCGAGGACGACCTGCTGCTGGTCCTCGGCACCCACGCCACGGGAAAGCCGCTCATCGACTGGGTGCGGGAGCAGAACCCCCACCTCGAGGGCGACGAGCTGGTGCGCGAGTACGGCCGGCTGCGGCGTCGCCGGTCCCGGCTGCTCCAGCGGCTGCGGGATCGGCTGGCGGACTCGCCGCTGTCCCAGGCGTCGTTCCGCGCGGCTCTCCTCCTACGTGACCGCGACCTCTGTCGCCTGCACCCGGAGGGCCACGCATGACCGCCAACGCCAGCATCCGCAGCGCCTTCCACGAGCTGACCATGACGTTGCTCGGCCTCTTCGAGGTCTACGACGCCAAGCCCGAGCTCGTGGAGCACGCCGCCGACGAGATCGAGTCGATCCTCCGCCGCCACCTCGGCGCCCCCGCGGGCCCGCCCGGCGCGAAGGGGAAGCTCGCCCTCGAGCGGCTCCTCGATGAGCTCGAGGCCGCGCAGGCCTCCGCCCAGAGCCCGCAGACCGCCCACTGACGACAACCCCGGGCCGGATGGCCCTGACCGAAGGAGAACACCGATGAGCACCAACGCCTGGGAC
>JARGGE010000260.1 GCA_029210865.1 Trueperaceae bacterium | reverse complement strand
CTGGCGCAGCCGAAGTTCCTCGGGGAGCCTCTCGTCCCAGCCGCCAACCTCAGGCGTCTTCGCTTCATCCTGGTCGGCTGCTTCTGCCTGCTCCAGCAGCTCCTTTATCTCTGCTTCCAGCTCGAGCTCGCTCTTGAGCATTCTCTCGTAGCTCATCGCCTTGTGCTTGCTGGCGTTCCCGCGCACCTTGGTGCCATCGATCGCGACGTTCCCGAGCTTCACCAGCCCCAAGTCCATCGCGATCGTGACCGTCTGCGCCAACAAGTTCCCCAGCGCCACGCGATGCTGCGTGCGGAAGCGATTCAGCGCCCAGTAGCCAGGCGTCTGGTTGTTGGCGACCACCCGGAACGCAACGTTCTCGATGAGCGCCTGCTGCACCTTCCGCGACGACCGGAGGCCCACCGCGTACGCGTAGATCCACACGCGCACCATCACCCGAGGATCGAACCCCGGCTTCCCACCCCACTGCTCCTCGGCGACGCCCGCATGAACCTCGCTCAAGTCCAGTTCCTCGACCACATCCAAGAGCAGTAGCGCGGTGTGCCCCGCCGGCAGCGCCTCCCGCAGGTCGGGCGGTAACAGCAGCGGCTGATCTGGATCGAACGGAATGAAACGCTTCACGACACCCCCGAAGCACGCCCACAACAAGTGGCAAGATCACCGTCTAGTACGGTGATTCTATCACATTCACGAGCACCCATGCCGGAGCTGGGACGAGGCTTTGGGCCCCGCACGTCACATCAATGCAGACAAGTACGCACACAAGCTCCTAGCGCGCTTCGCGGGCCAGGCGACGCCGGCGCGCCGCTTGGGTACGATGCGCTCGGTGGTCGAGTTCCAGCACGTCACGAAGACCTACGCGCGCACGCACACGCATGCGCTGCGCAACGTCGACTTCCGGATCCGCAAGGGCGAGTTCGTGTACATCACCGGCCACTCGGGGGCCGGCAAGAGCACGCTGCTCGCGCTCGTGCTGCGACGCACGCTGCCGTCCGAGGGCGTCGTCGCGATCGCCGGGCAGGACCTGTCGAAGCTCCGCGACGGGCAGTTGCCGCTCCTGCGCCGGCGCATCGGCATGGTCTTCCAGGACCACCGCCTGCTCCCGAAGATGTCGGCGACCGACAACCTGACCTTCGCCCTGCGCGCCACGGGCGCGAGCGGGCAGCTCGAACAGAAGGCGCTCGGCGCCCTGCGCCTGGTCGGCCTGGCGCACAAGCGCAAGGCGCTGCCGATCGAGCTCTCGCTCGGCGAGCAGCAGCGCGTGGCCATCGCCCGTGCCCTGGTCACCAACCCGCCGCTGCTGCTGTGCGACGAGCCCACGGGCAACCTCGACCCCGACACCAGCTGGGAGATCCTCGAGCTGCTCAACGACGTGAACATCAAGGGCACCACCGTCATCGTCGCCACCCACTCGCGCGACCTCGTCGACGCGATGAAGCGCCGGACGCTGGTGCTGCGCAACGGCGAGCTCGTCCGCGACGACGACCACGGCGGCTACTCGCTCTGACGGACCGCGGCCGGCGCGCCCGGGGGCGCGCGCGTCAGATCTGGGTGATCGTGTAGTCGAGCCGGTCGTCGGAGAGGATCATCTCGAGGAACTGCCGGTGCGCGAGCGCGTCGATCATCGCGAGCCCGTGCTCCTTGTCGAGGTAGATGCCCTCCTTCATGACCGTGTGGCCGTAGACGCCGAAGCGATGGCCGGCCTGGCGCACCAACTCCGGCTTCTCGTACCACCAGGTCTTGGTGTCGGGGTCGTGGTAGAAGAAATCGTCGAAGTACTGCAGCCCGGGCGTCGGTCCGGCGTGGGCGAAGTGCACCCCGTGGTGGACCACCTCGCGCGGGAACGAGAGCAGCCACGCCGCCAGGTCGTCGGGCAGCGCGACGCCGCCCCGGTCGGCGCGGAACTCGTCGTGCTTCAGGCCGCCGCGGGTCCCCAGGTCGTACGTGTGGAGCACCGCCGCCTCGTCGTGGTTGCCGAGGATGATGCGCAGGTGCCCGTTCGTCTTGTCGACGAAGTCCTTGAAGCGGTAGAGCTCGCGGATCTGCGCCTTCGCCGCGCGCCGCAGGTGGTCGGGGTCGGTGGGGTCGAAGCGCTCGGCGCCGACCGCCACGGCGTACGCGCGCGCGTCCTTGTAGTGGACGAGGTCGCCGACGCACACCACCTCGTACCGCCCGGAGGTCACCGCCTCGGTGGGCTCGTACGCCGGCGTGGCGACCGCCGCCGCGCGCAGCACGCGCCACAGCTCGGCCCACATGCCGTGGACGTCCCCGATCGCGACGACCTTGATCACGCGCCGTCGCCGCCGCCCGCCACCACGGGCGCCGACCGGAGCAGCTCGCGCAGTTGCGCGTACAGTTCGCGCGCCGCGTCGGGGTCCTTGCCGTACCCGCCGTAGCGCACCAGCAGGCGCGCCGCCGCGAGCCCCTGCCCCTCGTCCTTGAGGCGCTCGACGAGCCGGTCGATCATCTGCTGCCCGGTCGGCTTGACGGCGACGGCGTCGGAAGCACCGACGGCGTCGGACGTGGTCAGCGCGGCGGGGGCGGTCGAGGACGGCGCCGGTGCCATCGCGGGCGCGGCCGCCGACGGCGTGGCCGCGCCGCCGAGCGACTCGGAGGCCTCGGGCCGACGCGCCGGGCCTTCGGTGGGGACCGCGCCCACGCCACCCGACGCCACGTCGCCGTGCGCCGGCGGATGCAGCGGCGCGAGCGTCTCGGGGTCGCAGGCGACCCAGGCCGAGGCGTCGGCGGCGACGGGCGGTCGCGCGCCGAAGAGCTCGGCAGCGGCGGCAAGCGCGACGTCGGCGGTCGCGGACGCGCCGCCTGCGAGCGCCGCGGGGACCACGACGCCCTTGGTCACGCCGGACGCGGTGAGGTGGCAGGCGACGGCGCCGCCGTCGAACGGGGCGTACGCCACCTGCCACCCGGCGACGCCGACCACCGCGTCGAAGCGCTCCCGCACGGCGGACGCCCGCACGCGGGGGACCACACGGACCTCGTCGCCAGCGTCGGCGACCTCCACCGCCACCCAGGCCACGGCGTCGAGTGAGAAGGGGGCAGCGAGGCGCGGCCAGACGGCGTCGGACACCCGTGCATGGTACCACGCGTCCTCGCGCGCAGCGCCCGTGGGTCGCGTGCCGCACGCGCGCTCGGCCATCGCGCGAGGCGGCGGCGGGCGGTAAGGTGGTCGGTATGAACCGTCCTCCGCGCCCGATCCGCCAACCGTTCGCCCTGGCGGTGCTGCTCGTCGCCGCGCTCGCGGGGCTCGCCTGGGGCCAGGGCATGCCCCGCGTCGCCCTCGTCGCCGCGGAGGACCTGCGCCCGGGCAACGCCGTGGTGATCGAAGCGGACGGGCTGACCCCGGACGCCGCCTACCTCGTGCGCCTCGAGGGCCCCGACGGCGTCGTCGTCGAGGAGCCGCTGCCCCAGACGAACGGTGCCGGGCGCCTCACGCTCGACCTCCTGGTCGCCGGCCGCCACACCATCTCCTTGGCCGGTCCGGACCTCGAAGCGCGCTTCTTCCTGCGGGTCGAGGACGCGCCACCCGTCGCCGTCGACCCGGAGCCCACCCCCGCGGTCCCCGAACCCGCGGCGCCTGAACCCGCAGGGCCCGAGCCCACGGAGGCGCCGACCGAGCCCGAGCGGGCACCCGCACCGACCGAGGCACCGCCCGCCGCGCCGGCGCAGCCCGAACCCACGCCCCAACCCGCGCCCGCACCCGAGCGGGCGCCCGACCCCACGCCCGTCCCGCCCGCCACGACGAGCGCCGTCGTCCTCGTCGTCGAAGACGGCGTCGTGGTGGCGCGCGACGGGCTGGGCGAACCGCGCTGGCGGCTCGCCTTCCCGGCCGGCGCCGGCGACGTGACCACCGCCCTGACGCACCTGGGGCGCGGCTGGCTTGCGGTCGGGCACCAGGTGCTCGAGGTCGACCTCGAGCGCGGCGCCATCCTCGCCCGCGTCGCCACCAGCGGCACGATCGTCGACCTGCAGCCGGTGGGAACCGGCCTGAACGTCCGCAGCGAGGTCGCCACCGCCGGCCGCCCGCGGTCGGTCGAGGCGCGCCTCGAGGGCGGCGTCCTGACGCCGGCGGCCGTGTTCGACCCCACCTCCGACCTCTTCGGCGCGTTGCGGCGCGAGGCCGCCAGCGTCGACGCGGACGCCCGCGCGGCCGTCGACCCGACGAACCCGTACCTCCACCTGGCCGCGGCGCGCGCCGCGGCGGCTGCCGGCGACGACGCCGGCGCAGCGGCGGCCGTCGACGCGGCGCTCGCGTCGGCCACGACCTTCTACGACCTCGCGCGGCTCGCGCGCGACCTCGCGGCCGACGGCCGCCTCGAGGACGCCGACCGCGCCATGGCCAATCTGCTCTGCGGCCTGCTCCACCCCGGATTTGTTGATGTCCCCCAGCACCACCTGCGCGCCATCCGCGGCCAGCCGCGCGGCGATCGCGCGCCCGATGCCCTGCGCGGCCCCTG
>JARGGE010000025.1 GCA_029210865.1 Trueperaceae bacterium | reverse complement strand
AGCTTGCAGAAGGTGAGCCCCATCCCGGTGTCGTAGCGGTCGTGGACGGTGTGGCGGGACTGCTCGAAGGCGTTGAAGATCCGCTTCTGATCGGCCTCGGGGATGCCCTCGCCGTCGTCGCGCACCGACAGCACGAAGTCGTCGTCCTGCTTCCAGGCGCGGAAGTCGATGTACCCGCCACGGCGGGTGTGCTTGATGGCGTTGGCCATGAGGTTCGCGAGCACCCGCCGCAGCAGGTTGGGGTCGGCGACGATGCGCTCGGCCTCCGGCCGCACCAGGAAGCCGAAATGGCGGTCGCGCGGTCCGCCCGAGACGTCGCCGAGCGCCTCCTTGGCGAGCTCGGTGAGGCTCGCGACGACGCCGGGCGCGTAGGGCATGTGGCCCTCCTTCATCCGCCGGACGTCGAGGATGTTGGCCGCGAGGTTCAGGAGGTGCTGCGCCTCGCTGCGCGCCAGGCCGAGCAACTCGTCGAGGCCCGCGTCCTCCTGCGGCCCCGCTTTGAGCATGTCGAGCGAGTGGTCCAGGAGCCCCATGACGCTCGAGATCGGGCTCTTGAGGTCGTGAACGAGCATGTGGATCAAGTCGTCCTTGACGCGTTCCGATTCCTTGTAAGCCTGCTCGAAGCGGCGCGACTGCTCCAGCGCGTGGCGCAGGCCGCGCTCCACCTGGCGCCGGTCGAGCAAGCGCTTCAGGGTGGCGCGCACCACGTCGGGTCGGGTCGGCAGCACCAGGTAGGCGTCGACGCCCTGGTCGACCACCTTCGCCTCGAGCTCGGGGTTCGCAGGGCCCAGGTAGACGATCGGCACGTCGACGAGCGACGCGCGCCGGCGCAGCAGGGCGATCAGGTCGAGCTGCGCGACCTTGTCCACGAGCGCGTGCTCGAGCACGATCGCCTCGGGGACCGAGCCGCGCGTGTGGTACAGCAGCTTCTCGACGTCGTCGAACACCTCGGTGCCGAGGCGCAGCGCCGACACCACCGGCCGCAGCCCGTCGCCGCGGGCCTCGGAGGCCATGGCGACGAGCACGTACGGGGGCTGCGTGTTCGACATGGGCTTTCATCATAGCGTGCCACCGTCGCCGAGAGGCAGCGGCCTCCCGCCCGCCGCGGGTACCGTAGCGGGGTGACCTCGCTGCTCGACGCCTTCGCTTGGCCGTGGGCCCTCGCCGGCCTGCTGCTGCTGCCGCTCTTGCCGCGGGGCCGCGGCTGGCCGTGGCGATGGGCGGTCGTCGCCGCCCTGACGGTCGCGATCGCGCAGCCGCAACGCCCGGGCACCGAGGAGCGGGTGGCGGTGCTCGTCGACGTCTCGGACAGCACCGGGGGCGTCGGCGTCGCGGCGGCGGCGGACCTCGTCCACGGCCTCGGCGGCGACGCCGTCGTCTACCGCTTCGCCGGCGACGTGGCGCGGGCAGACGCGGCGGGCGACGACGCCACCGCCCGAGCGCTCGACCCCGGGCGCACCGACGTCGCCCGCGCGCTCGCGGTCGCCGTCGCCGACGGCGCGCGCCGCGTCGTGTTGGTCTCCGACGGGGTCGACACGAGCGCGGCCGGCGTCCCGACCACGGCCCCGGTGCCGGTCGACGTCCTCGCGCTGCCCCGGGCGACGAACGCGCGCCTCGAGGCGCTCACGGCCCCCGACCGCGTCACCCCCGGCCGCACCGTCGAGGTCGTGGCCCTGATCCACCTCGACCGGGCCGCCCGCGTCGTCCTGCGCCCGGACGTCGACGGCGCGCTGCTCGAGCCGATCGAGCGCGACCTGGAGGCGGGCCAACACGCGGTGCCCTTCCGGGTCGTCGCGCCCTCGGCCGAGGCGGCGGGCATGACCGGGACCTTGCGCGTCGGCGCCGTGCTCGACGTCGACTTCGAGCAGCCGACGGGCGACGACGCGCAGACCACCGAGGTAGCCGTCACCACGCGCGGGGCCGTCCTCGTCATCGGCGACCCCGCGGTCGCCGCGCTGCTGCGCACCCAGGGGCTGGACGTGGAGGAGGGGACCCCGGAGCGGGTCGCCGCCCCGTTCGACCCCGCGGCGGTGGTCGTGCGCGCGGGCGCGGGGGCCTTCACGCCCGGGCAGCTCGAGGTGCTCGCCCGCTACGTCGACCAGGGCGGCGGGCTGCTCATGACCGGCGGGCCGGGCGCCTTCGGCCTGGGCGGCTGGTACCGGACTCCGGTCGAGGCGGTGCTGCCGGTGCGCAGCGACGTGCGCACCGAGGTGACGGTGCCCCAGGTCGCGATGGTCATGGTGCTCGACGTCTCGCAGTCGATGGCGGCCGGGCAGCCGAGCCGCCTCGAGCTCGCGAAGCGCGGGGCGATCGACGTGGTCGACCTCGCGTACGAGACCGACCAGCTCGGGTTGATCGCCTTCTCGGACGCCAGCGCCACGCGCTGGGTCTACGAGCTGCGACCGGCGACCGAGGCGGGCAAGCGCGCGATGCTCGCCGCCACGCTCGAGGTGCAGCCGCAGGGCGGCACCGTCCTCGCGCCGGCCTACACGCAGGCGATCGAGGCGGTGGCGGCCAGCGACGCGGCGATCAAGCACGTGATCGTCCTCTCGGACGGGAAGCTCTACGACGGCCAGGGGGCGTTCGCGGGCGCCGGCGCGCCCGACTGGGAGGCGGTCGCCGCCGGTGCCCGGGTGGGGCGCATCACCACGAGCGCGATCGCCATCGGCGCCGACGCCGACCGGGCGGCGCTCGAGGCGCTCGCCCGCGGCGGGGGCGGTCGCTTCGTGGAGGCCCTCGACGTCGACACGCTGCCGCGGCTGTTCACGAACGAGGCGCTCACCGCCGCCCGCGACCTGCTGCGCGAGGAGCCGGTGGCCCCCGAAGGACGCCGGCACCCGCTCTCGCCCTTCGAGGGGGTGGCGCCACCGCTCGACGCGTACGTGGCGACCACCCTCGCCTCGGAAGCCGAGGTGCTGTTCGTGGGCCTGGACGACGAACCGATCCTGGCGGTGACGCGCGCCGGCCTCGGGCGCAGCGCCGCGCTGACCACCGACCTGGGGGCCTGGGCGGGCGCGTTCGGGCGCTGGGACCAGCTCCCCGCCGTGCTCGGCGGCGTCGTGCGCTGGCTGCAGGCGCGACCGGCGCCCTACAGCGCGACCACCGAGGTGCGGGGCTCCGAGCTCGAGGTGGTGGTGGACGCGGTGGTCGCCGGCGCCTACGTGAACGACCGCCCCCTGGTGGCGCGCTTCCAGGGCGCCGAGGTCGAGCTGAGCCAGGTCGCCCCTGGGCGCTACGTGGGGGCGCTGCCGGTGCGCGGCAGCGGCGGCACGCTCGTCGTCGCCGACGGTGCCGACGTGGTCGCGCGGCGCACGGTCGCCACGCCCGACCCCGAGCTGGCCGACGCCGACGGTGCCGCGGCGCTGGCCGCGCTCGCGGAGCGCACGGGGGGCACGGTCCTCGGCGCGGCGGACGACCTCGCGGCCTACCGCCCGCCCGGCGCCGCCACCCCGAGGCCGCTCTGGGGCTGGGCGGCGGGGCTCGCCTTCGCGCTGCTGCTGGGTGAACTGGCCTGGCGCCGCTTCGCGCCGGACCCGGACGAGCTCATGCCGACGGCACGCCGCCCCCTGCGTCGCTAGTCGACGTCGCGAGGTCGCCAGACGACGCTCCGTCGTCGCTAATCGACGTCGCGAGGTCGCCAGACGACGCTCCGTCGAGCGGCGCGTCGACCTCGACCTTCATGACCTCGCGCAGCACGCTCGTCGCGTAGCTCCCCTTGGGCAGGTCGAAGCGCAGCACCAGGTCGATCCCGCGGCCGTCGGCCGCCGCCTCCGCGTCCAGCTCGGTGGCAAGGCCGGCGAGGCGCGTGATGCGGCGGTCGCCGTGGCGGCCCACCAGGTCGATCCAGCGCAGGTCGAGCGCGGCGAGGCCCGTGGCCTCGCGGCGCCCCGCCTCCCCCGCCGACGGTTTGACCTTCTTGCCGTAGAGCGGCAGCGTGGCCGAGAGCGCGAGCGCCTCGGCGCGGGCGACGGCGTCGTCGAACCCCTCGTCGGTGACCTCGAAGGTGCCGCCGGTGTCGTGCTTGCGCGCCCAGTCGCCGACCAGCACGCGGGTGTACTGGCCGTCCTCGACGCGCTCCGCCAACCAGCGGTTGAACAGGAGCGACTGGAGCGCCGAGACGAAGAAGCGCTTGAGCCGGTGCCCGCCCGGGACCTCCTCGCCGTGGAGCAGGCGCCAACCGTCGACGGCGTTGCGGCCGAAGCGGCCGAAGCGCTGCGGCCCGAAGTAATTGGGCGACCCGACGCGCGCCAAGCGCTCGAGGACGGCCGTCGCGCGCGCCAGGGCGTCCGGCTCGACGCCCCGCAGGCGCACGACGAAGCGGTTGCCGCGCAGGTGGCCGACGCCGAGCTTGTTGCGGTGGCGGCTCGTCTCGAGCACCCGCACGCCCTCGGCTGCCTCGAGGGCGGCCCAGGCCTCGGCCTCGAACCGCCGCGGAACCGACAGCCACTGCACGGTGCGCGCGACCTTGTCCTTGAGCCCGGCGACCCCGACGTTGGGCTCGGGCACGCCGGCCTCGCGAAGCAGCACGATCAGGTCGCGGGTGGTGCGCCCGACCTTCTCCACCCGGGCGTAGGCGTGGCTGCCGTCGCCGCTCGGCTCGTAGAGCGGCAGCTCGACCACGCTGAAGTCGTCCGGCTGGGCGCGAAGGGTACCGCCCGTCCCCGGCAGGTCGTGGGTGACGGGCGGCAGGTCGGACCAGCGGAAGGTCAGGCGTCGCTCGAGGTCGGGGTCGAGGCGCGGGGCGGGGCGCCCGAGGGTCGGTGCCGCGCCGTCGCTCACGCCGGCGCGTCGCCGTCGGACGCGAGGCGCACGGGGGCGTGGGCGGCCACGCGCTCGTCCATCAGGCGCTCGGCGCGCCGGAAGCGCTCGACCAGCGAGGGGGCCTCGAGGAGCGTCTGGCGCACCTCGGGTTCGATGCGGAGGTTCGCGCAGACGAACGAGGCCTGGTAGAGCAGGTCCTCGGGGACGTGCGCGTCGACGACCTCGGCCGCGTCGCCGACGAAGAAGGTCGCCGCGTAGCGCCGGAACGCCTCGAGCGCGTCCCACGCCGCGACGCGTTCGTCGTTGGGGTCGTCGCGCCGGAGCGGCAGCGGCCGCTCCTCGGTGAAGTACAGCGGCCGGCTGGTGCCGTCGGGCTCCGGGACGTCCTCGCGCCGGGCGACCGTCGCCTTGATGCGCTCGCGACCGTGGCCGGTGAGGGTGAAGGTGCCGTCGGGGCGCTCGGCGAGCTCCACGACATGCACGACGGTGGCGACGTCCGCGAAGGGGGCGCCGCCCTCGCGGCGCGCGCGCGCGATGACGAAGCGCGGCTCGTCGAGCTCGAGCAGGTGCTGCACGAGCCGCTTGTAGCGGGCCTCGAAGACGACCAAGGGGACGGTCTGCCCAGGGAACACGACGAGGTCGAGGGGGAACACGGCCAACTCCTGCATCGAGCGCACCGTACCAACGCGCCGGGGGGACGCACCGTAGCCGGCACCCATGCCGGCACATATAGGGAACGCGCCGACCCCGTGGGGGGCCGGCGCGCACGCTGGCGGAGCGGACGGGATTTGAACCCGCGACCTTCTGCGTGACAGGCAGATATGCTAACCGCTACACTACCGCTCCAAACGCGTCCACCACCCTACCGGCTCGGGGTCGGGGGTGTCAACGGGCACCGGGAGCGGGCCGCGCGCAGCCACCCCGGTGCTACCCTCGGTCCATGAACCCCCTCGAGGCGATCCGATCGCGCGGCCACGTCCGCTGGGGCATCGTCGGCTGTGGCGACGTCACCGAGGTCAAGTCCGGGCCCGCCTTCCAGCGCGTGGCGGGCAGCTCGCTCGCGGCGGTCATGCGCCGCGACGGCGCCAAGGCGCGCGACTACGCCGAGCGCCACGGGGTCCCGCGCTGGTCGGACGACGCGCGCGACGTCATCGAGGCCGACGACGTCGACGCCGTCTACGTCGCGACCCCGCCGTCAGGCCATGCCACGTACGTGCTCCAGGCCGCGCAGGCGGGCAAGCCGGTCTACGTCGAGAAGCCGATGGCGCGGACCGTCGCGGAGGCCGAGGCGATGGTGGCGGCCTGCACCGACGCCGGCGTGCCGCTGTTCGTCGCCTACTACCGCCGGGCACTGCCGCGCTTCGAGTTCGTCCGCGCGCGCCTCGCCGACGGCGCGATCGGCACCCCGACCCGCGTCCACGCCGTCGTGGCGCAGCCACCGCCGGCGGACGCGGCGAGCGCCGGCTGGCGCTGGGACGCGGCGACGGCGGGCGATGGGTTGCTGTTCGACCTCGGCAGCCACGGGCTCGACCTGCTCGACCACTGGTTCGGACCGGTCCGCACGGTCGCCGGCCACGCGCGGACGCGCTCGGCTTGGGCTCAGGTGAGCGACGAGCACGTCGCCGCGCTCGCCTTCGAGGGCGGCGTGATCGGCACCGCCGCCTGGGGCTTCGCTGGGCCCACCATCCGCGACCGCATCGAGGTGTTCGGGACCGCGGGGTCGCTGCACGTGCCGCTCTTCGCCGACGGACCGGTGGTGCTGACCGATGCGCAGGGCCGCACGGGCGAGCATCGGGTCCCCCACCCCGCCCACGTCCAGGCGCCGCTGATCGCCGCGATCGTCGCCGACCTGCTGGGGCTTGGCGGGCCCGCGCCGAGCACCGGCGCGAGCGCGCTGCGCACCCAACGCGTCCTCGAGCGGCTCGCAACCTCGCGCTGAGCCGTCCGGCACACGCTGGCGCCTACCGGAAGAGCGCCAGGTCGGCGAGCACGCCGGCGAGCACGATGCCGCCGACGTAGAGGTTGGCGTCGAACGCCTTGAGCGCGATCGCAGCGCCGTGGCGCGCGACCCAGACGTGCTGCACGGTGAAGACCGCCGCGACCGCCACGGCCGCCAGCGCCGACGCCGGACCCAGTCCGGCGGCCGGCCCGAACGCCGCGAGCGCCGCGACGGCGACGACGTGCAGCGCGATGGCGATGCGCCGCCCGCCCGCCACGCCGAAGCGCGCCGGGATGCTCCGCACACCGTGCGCCAGGTCGAAGTCGCGGTCGAGCAGGGCGTAGATCACGTCGAAGCCCGCGATCCAAGCACCGACCGCGAGCCACGACCACCACGCCGCCGGCGCGAAGGCTCCGGTGACGGCGATCCAGCCCCCCGCCGCCGCCGCGCCGATCGTCGCGCCGAGCCAGAGGTGGCACGCCCAGGTGAAGCGCTTCGTGAGCGGGTAGAGCGCCAGGAAGACCGCCGCGACCGGCAGCAGCGCGGCCGTGAGCGGGTTGAGCGCGAGGCCGGCGACCACGAAGGCGAGCGCGCCGAGCGCGGCCAGCGCCCACGCGTCGCGCGCGCGCAGCGTTCCGGACGGGAGCTCGCGGCTCGCGGTGCGCGGGTTGGCGGCGTCGATACGGGCGTCGAAGATGCGGTTGAGCGCCATCGCGAAGGTGCGCGCCCCCGCCATGGCCAGCGTCACCCAGGCGAAGGTCGCCAAGCCGGGCCAACCGCCCGCGGCGGCGAACATGCCCGCGAACGCGAAGGGCAGTGCGAACAGCGTGTGTTGGAAGCGGACGAGCGCGAGGTAGGCGCCCAGCGTGCGCCGGGGTCGAAGCGTCGGAGCGCCGTTCATGCCGCGAGCCTACCCCTGCGCGCCCGGGTGCGACCGGGACGTGCGCGACCACGCCGGGAAGCGCTGGAGCGCCCCGGCGACCTGGCGGGCGACCGGGCGACCGGGCCGCGCCACCGCGGGCGGCCCGTGGCCGACGACCAGGACCCGCGGGTCGAGGGCGACCAGCGCCTCGGCGCTGCGGTACGCGGCCGCGAGGTCGCTCGTGAAGGCCGCGACCGGCGGGTGCCACCAGGGGAACAGGTGCATGAGCGCGTCGCCGGCGATCAGCACGCCCTCGCGTTCGAGGTGGACGCCGAGCTGCCCCGGCGTGTGGCCCGGCAGGTCGAGCGTCCGCGCGCCGGGACGCACCTCGTCGAGCGCCGCGCCCGGCTCGAGCGCGCGCGCGACCGGGACCACCGGCAGGGCGGCCATGGGCACGCGCGCCAGGAGCCGCTGCAGCGGCGACAAGGTCGATGGCTCCGGCCGCGGCGGCGCGCGCCCCTCGGCGATCCAGACGCGGTCGCCGGCCGGGGCCCACACCTCGGCGCCGGCCGCGACGAGCGCGGGCAGCCCGCCGACGTGGTCGGGGTGTGCGTGGGTCACCAGCACCCGACGGACGTCCTCGAGGGCGTACCCGAGCGCCCGCAGCCGCCCGCGCAGCGCACCGACGCTGCCCGCGGTGCCGGCGTCGACGAGCGTCAGCCCGTCGTCACCCTCGATGGCGACGACGTTGGCGACGAGCAGCCCCAGCACGTGGACGCCAGGTGCGACGCGGCCGGCGGACGCCACGCGCATCGAAGTCGATCCCGCCACCGTCAGTGCTGCCCGGAGGCTTCCGTGACGGAGTGGCGCCACCGTCAGTGCTGCCCGGAGGCTTCCTTGACGGCGTGGCGCCACCGTCAGTGCTGCCCGGAGGCTTCCTTGACGGCGTGGGTCGAGAAGCCGAACTGCGGACGGGCGGTCGCGCCACCGGCGCCGAGGACGCTCGCGAAGAGCTCGGCGAGGTTCGTGCCGCCGACCTCGACGCGCGTCCCGAGGTCGCGGCGCAGGTCGTCGAGGGTGCGGTCGTCGAGCAGCGTCTCGGTGCCGTACTTGAGCATGCTCGGGGACAGCAGGAGCAGGTCGGCCTCGCCGGGCGCCACCTGCGTGAGCACGTCGCGGCCCGCGAGCAGACCCGCGACCGTGGTGACGGCGCCGAAGGACTTGTTCGTGAGCGGGCGCACCTCGAGCTCGAGCCCAGCCACGGCCCGCAAGGGCGCGACCGCGCGCTCGAGCACCGGGCCGAACAGGCGGCCGGTCGCGAGCAACACCCGCCGGGGCGCGTCGAGCCGCTCGGGGAGGGCAGGCAGCGGCGCCTCGAGGAAGTCGCGCACCATGCCGACCCCGTTCTCGAGCATGACGAAGCCCTCGTACGCCTCGGCGGCCGGAAGGGGTCGGCCCGCCACCAGGTAGAGCTCGTCGGACAGGAACGCGAAGCGCGTCCCCTTCTCGCGGAGCATGCGGCGCTGAAAGGCCTCGACGCGCACGATCAGATCCTCCGCCTCGGCGGCCGTGAGGGTGCGGACGTCCGGCAGGTTGCGGCGGTGGTCGGTGAGGCCGACCGGCACCACGGCCACGGCCTGCACGTTCGGCCGCGAGGCGAGGTACTCGAGGGTGGCGTCGAGCGCGGCACCGTCGTTGCGCCCCGGGACGGCGACGACCTGCGTGAAGAGGTCGATGGGCTCCAGGCGCTCGATCATCCCGCGGATGCTGGTGGCGGCGGGGTCCTTCACCTTCAGGCGCCACCACTTCATCATGTCGGCGCGCAGCTGCTCGTCGGCGGTGTGGACGCTGACGTAGAGCGGCGAGAGGTGCTCGTCGAGGATGCGGGCCACGTCCTCCTCGGTGAGGTTGGTCAGCGTGACGAAGCTGCCGTAGAGGAAGCTGGTGCGGTAGTCGTCGTCCATCGTGTAGAGGCTCTTGCGGAAGCCCTTGGGCATCTGGTGGACGTAGCAGAACTCGCACTTGTTGGCGCACAGCCGCAGCCCGTCGAAGATGACGTCCTCGAACTCGAGGCCGGGGTCCTCCCAATCGACGTCGACGACCGCCGTCGCGCCGCTCGCGGGGTCGCGCGCCTCGAGCACCGCGCGGCCGCGCTCGAGCTCGCGGCGGTAGGCGAGGACGTCGGGCACCCACTGGCCGTTGATGCGCACGAGCTCCCACCCGGCGGCGATGCCGGCCAGGGCGGCGGGCGAGCCGGGCGCCACCTCGCGCACGGGGGCGACGAAGGGCGGCTCGGCGGGGTCCGACGGACGGTGGGTGGTGCGGGCGGCAGGGGGCACGACGCGCCAGCCTAGCAGGTCGCCAGCGTCCGGCCGGACGCCAGGCGACGCCGGGGCGGCGCCTCGAGCCCGCGCGCGACGCCGGTCACGCGGCGGTGCCGTTCACGCGAGGGCGTGCGCGATCGCGGTCAGGCCGGCGACGTGCGCGGCCACCGTGCGCTCGACGTCGACGTGGTAGCCACCCCCCAGGGTGGTGGCGAGGGGCGTCCCGGCGTCGCGGGCGAGCTCCGCCACGAAGCGATCGCGCGCCACCACGCCCGCGTGCGTCAGCGCCATGCGCCCGAAGCGGTCGCCGGCGAGGACGTCGACCCCGCCCTGGAACACGACCAGGTCGGGCGCCGCCGCGCGCCACACCGCCGGCAGGGTGCGCTCGAGCGCCGCGAGGTACCCGGCGTCGTCGACGCCGTCGGGGAGCGCCACGTCGACGTCGCTGCGCGCCTTGACGAACGGGTAGTTGCGGGCCCCGTGGACCGAGTAGGTCACGACCCGCTCGTCGTCGGCGCAGAACTCGGCGGTGCCGTTCCCCTGATGGACGTCGAGGTCGACGACCAGCACCCGCGCCACCGCGCCCTCGTCGAGCAGCGTGCGGGCCGCGACGACGAGGTCATTGTACACGCAGAAGCCCTCGCCGCGGTCGGCGAAGGCATGGTGGGTGCCGCCGGCGAGGGCGACCCCCAGACCGCCCGCGAGCGCCTGCCGCGCGGCCGTCAGGGTCCCGCCGACCGACGCCTTGGCGCGGCGCACGAGCTCGGGGGTCTGCGGGAAGCCGAGGCGCCGCTCGGCCTTCGGGTCGAGGGCGCAGCGCGCGACCGCGTCGAGGTACCCGGGATCGTGGGCGCGCCGCAGGGCCTCGTCGTCGGCCTCGACGGCGGCCGCGACCGCCCAGCCGTCCGCGCGCAGGCGCTCGGCCACGCGGGCGTACTTCGTCATCGGGAAGCGGTGGCCCGGCGGCAGCGGCGCGGGCAGGTGGGCGGGGCTGACGGCGTCCGGCACGGTCGGGCCGGCGTCAGACGAGCTCGTCGGTCGGCGTCTGGTCGACGCGCGTCCGTTCGGGCGGCAGCACGAACGCTTGCGCGGGCGCGAGCCCGACGCAGCGGACCCAGGCGCCGACCGCGGGCATCGCGACCCCGGGCGCGCCGGCGACCTGGCCGAAGGTGGCGCCCGGATCCAGGCCGACGACGATCGGGACGCCCGCATCGAGGACGGCGACGGGGCCGTCGCGTTCGAGCACCGGTCCCTGGACCTCGACGGCGGCCAGACCGACGGCGTGCAGGTGCCGCTCGGCGCCGACGAACGGCTCGACCGGCTCGAAGCGCTCGGTCACCGCATGGAGGATCACGCGGATCGCGCCCGCCGGCGCCGCGTACGGACCGGTGCGCTCCAGCGTCTGCACGACGGCGCCCCCGACCTCGAGCTCGAGCAGCGGGCTGCCCTCCGCCCGCGCGAACGCGGTGGCGCGGACGGCGTGCGCCCGCCAGCGAGCGACGAAGCCTTCGACGGAATCTTCGATCACGGCGCGAGTGTATCCCGGACGGGCGCCGCGCCGTCCGGTGCTACACTGCGGGACGTGAAGCTTGATCCCCAACCGTCTCGTCCGACGCCCCCCGCGATCCGCTCGCGCGGGGCGTTCGATGTTCAGGAGGCCGCATGCTCGAAACGCTGAGCGAGGTCCAATCCCTCGACTTGGAACGTGACGCGCTCGCCGCCACCCGGGGCGAGACGCCCCAGGAGCTGCTGGACGCCCGCGCCCGACGCTCCGAGCTCGAGACCGAACACCGCCGCGTCAAGCACCTCCACGACGACCTGCGCAAGCAGGTCGCGGCCGCCGAACTCGAGCTCAAGTCGCTCCAGGAGCGGCGCAAATCGGCGTCCGAGTCGGCGCTGCGGGCCTCGTCGGCCAAGGAGATGTCGCAGTTCCAGAACCAGGAACTGCAGTTCGCGACCCGCGCCCAGGAGCTCGAGGAGGACGCCTTGCCGCTCATGGAGCGGCTCGAGGCGGCGGCGGCCGAGCTCGCCGCCCTGCAGGAGCAGCTCGACGAGCTCGCGCCGCACCTCGAGGAGCTGGAAGCGGCGGAACGGTCGCGCGTGGCCGACGTCGACGCGCTCGACGCCGACCTCACCGACCGGCGCGAGCGGCTCGCGACGTCGGTCGATGCGACGCTGCTGCGGCAGTACGAACAAGTGCGCAAGGCACGCCGCGGCCTGGCGCTCGTAGGGCTGCTCGACGGCAAGCGCTGCGGGGGCTGCCACGTGCAACTGCCCATCCACGTGGTGCAGAAGGTCCGCAAGGGCCAAGGCGTCGTGCGCTGCCCGTCGTGCGGTCGGCTGCTTTACCAGGAGCCCAACGGCGGCTGAGCGCGCGCTCGTGCGGTGGGTCAGCGCAGTTCGGACAAGGGGTCGATCGCGACGCCCTGGACGTGCAGCTCGAGATGCAGGTGCGGCCCGGTCGAGATGCCGGTCGAGCCCACGAGCGCGATCGGCTCGCCCTGCGACACGCTCTCGCCCACCCGCACGAGCACGCGGCTCGCGTGGGCGTACCAGGTCTCCGCGCCACCCGCATGGCGGACCTTGACCAGGTTCCCGTACCCGCGGTCGGACCAGCCGGCGAAGGTCACGGTCCCGCTGCGGGTGGCCACGATCGTGCTGCCGCTCGGGGCGGCGATGTCGAGGCCACGGTGGAACGAGGACGTCCCTAGGCCCAGGTTGCGGCGCCCGTAGTACGAGGTGAGGCGGCCGTGCAGCGGCCAGACGTAGGTGTTCTCGAGCTCGCGGACGTGCGCCAGGCGCTCGAGCGCCGCCACCGGTGCGACGCCGGGCAGGAACAGCAGCATGCCGGGGCGCAGGTCGAACGGGCCGCGCAGGTGGTTGGCGCGCGCGACCTCGGCGGGGTCGGCGCCGTAGGCCTCGATCAGGTCGGTGAGCGCGACGCCCTGCTCCAGCCCGACGACCAGGCCCTCGCCGGGGGGGATGAGCAGCTCGACGCCCACCGGCAGGCGATCGAGCGAGGACAGGTCGGGGTTCGCGCCGACGAGCGCGGTCATGGTGATGCCGTAGCGCTCGACGACCTCCGTGAGCGTCTCGCCCGAGGCGAGCGTGTGGCGCCGGAAGCCGGGCGGTGGCTCGGGCGCGGGCTCCGCGACGCCGCCGCGGGCCTCGAGGAGCGGCACCCGCAGGACGTCGCCGGGGCGGATGAGGTGGCCGGCGAGGTCGTTGGCGTCGAGCAGCACCTCGACGTCGACCCCGTAGCGCTGGGCGATCGCGCCGACGGCGTCGCCGGCGCGCACCTCGACCAAGGCGTACGCCTGCGCGCGCGCGAGCGGAGCGATCAGCACCAGCGAGAGGATCCAGACGAGCGGGCCGGCCGTTCGAACGCGATGCTGCCGTCGGGAAGCGACGGTGATCGGTCGAGCGGCGCGGGGGATCACGGCCGAACGGCCTCGGTGTACGGCATGCCGTCCGATATCGTACCGACGCTCCTTGAGCGGTTGGTGAGCGGCCGCACCGAGCCGAGCCTCACCGCGTGCCCTCGATGCGGCGCGCCGCCACCTCGCGCTCGAGGTAGGCGACGATGGCCTGCGTGTCGGTGCCGGGCCCGAAGACCGCGCCGACCCCGAGCGCCGCGAGCGCGGGCCGGTCGGCGTCCGGGACGATGCCGCCACCGAAGACGAGCACGTCGTCCAGGCCCCGCTCGTGGAGCTTGGCCACGACCTCGGCGAAGTGGTGCAGGTGCGACCCGGACAGGACCGAGAGCCCGACCGCGTCGACGTCCTCTTGCAGGGCGGCCACCGCGATCGCGTCCGGGCTCTGGCGCAGGCCCGTGTACACGACCTCCATGCCCGCGTCACGGAGCGCCCGAGCGACCACCTTGGCGCCGCGGTCGTGGCCGTCGAGGCCGGGCTTGGCGATGAGGACGCGGATGGGGGGCTCGATCATGGTGTGGGGTCGCGAGCGAACGCGCCTCGGAGGTTCGATGAGGGCACAGGCTCGCGGGACGAGGTCAGCCTACCGCACCTTCGCGGACACCGCCGCTGGGCCGATCGGCGGCACGTCGTCGGGCGCGCGCACCCGCCAAGGGAACCCGGGCTCGTCCGCCGCGACCTCGATGGCGTCGCGGCGCGCGACGGCGAGCGCCCACCAGCCGTCCCCGTCCGGCGCCGGCGCGGCGCTGCCGAGGGCCCCCACGGTGGCGCCGCTCGCGTCCTCGATCCGCCAGGCCGACGCCAAGCCGAGCGCGGGCGGCGGCCCGTCGAGCGCGAGCCCCACCAGCGTGCGGCGCAGCTGGCCTCGGGCCTCGACCCGCGCCATGATCTCCTGCCCTAGGTAGCACCCTTTGCGCGGGTGGACGCGGTCGGCGAGACCAGTCTCCTGCGGGAGCCCCAGCACGCCCTCGCCACGCACCGTCGCGACGCCGTGCGCGACGCGCGCCGCGGTGAGCGCGCGCTCGCCGACCGGCCGCACGCCCCCCGCCCGCAGGGCGTGCCACGCCTCGGCCAGGTCGCCCGCGAGCAGCGGGGCGAGCGCAACACGAGCCGCCCGCGCACCGACGGCGAGATGACCCAGGTCGAGGCCGTGGACCCGGAGACCGGCTCGACCCGCATCGAGTACCGCCGCGATGGCCGTCGCATCG
>JARGGE010000259.1 GCA_029210865.1 Trueperaceae bacterium | reverse complement strand
GCCTGCACCCCGCCGCAGCGCCCGCCGACGATCGACGCCTTCGAGGTCGCGAGTGGACGCGTCTTGCCGGGTGCGGTGGCCACCGTGCGCTTCGAGGCCCGAGGGGCCGAGCGCCTGGTCCTCGAGGGACCCGATCTCGTCGCGGTGGACGTGACGGGGCACACCGCGTACGACGTCGAAGACGTCCTTCTCGGCACGTACACCCTGCGGGCCAGCAACGACGCAGGCACCGGCTCGGCCACGGCCACGCTCGCGCGGTTGGTGCGGCCGCTGCTCGTCGCCGGCCAGAGCAACGCCCAAGGCGTCAACCTGCCGGCGGTCGAGGCAGCGACGTTCGTGACGGCGATCGATGGCGTCCAGATGCTCGGCAACGACGACGTGTGGCGGGCCGCGCTCGAGCCGCTCGACGACTGCACGGGTCAGGTGGACCCCATCAGCCAGGATCCCGGGGGTGGGACGCAGCCGTGCGTGGCGCAGGGGAACTCGGGGGTGTCCATGGGGGTCGCGTTCGGCAACCGGTTGGTCGCGGCCGTCGGCGACGAGGTCCTGCTGATCCCGGCGGCGCGAGGAGGTAGCGTCCTCGACGACGATCCGTCCAAGGAGTGGTGGCCCGATCCCGATCGCGCGGAGGATCGCACCACGCTCTTCGGCAGCGCCATCCGCCGCTGGCGACTCGCTGCGGCGTCGGGTGCGGCCGCCGCGTACGGCGCGGTGTTCTGGTACCAAGGGGAGTCGGAGGCGCACGACGGGGCCCACGTCCTCTACGCCGACCGCACCGACCGCGTGCTCGACGCGTTCCGGACCGAGACAGGCGTCCCCGTCCTGTTCGTTCAGCTGTCCCGCTACGTGGCGGACGACGTCGAGCCGGATCCCGGTCCCCGGAACCTGCTGTACCAGCAGGTGCGGGAGCAGCAGTGTGCGCTCGCGACGGGTGCGCGCTCGACGGACGGCAACCCGACCCCGTACGCGGGGGAGGACGGCCGCTTCCTCGTCGTCGCGCACGACCTGCCCATGATCACGCGCAACCACTTGGACGCGGCGTCGCACGTCGAGCTCGCTCGTCGGGTGGTGCTGGCGTTCCGCGAGCACGTGCTGGGCGAGGACGTGGACGGCACCGGTCCGAGGCTGCAACGCATCGATCATGCGGTCGGGACCCGCGACGTGATGGTGCGCTTCGATGTGCCCATCTCCCCACCGGCGGTGACGAGCGACCTGGCCTACGGCGGGTACTTCGCTGTCCTGAGCGGCGGCGTCTCGGTCGACGTGGCGTCGATCGAGCGGGATCCCGACGACGACCGGTCGGTGTGGCTGCGGCTGGTCGCGCCGTCGAGCCAGCCGGTGGAGGTCCGCTACATGCCGCCGCCCGAGAACTCCGAACAGATCGTCCTCGACGTCGTCCGAGCCGCCGCATGCGAAGAGGCGATCCCGGGGACCGACGCGTGCCTGCCCGCGCCGGCGTTCGGCGCCGCGCTCGAAGCCGGTATGCTCGACGTGCTCGAGACGCTCCCGCGCATGTCCGATTGAGGCGCCCGACGGGCGCGCCGGGCGTCTGAGCGTTCGACGTGGTGCGCGGTGTGGGAAGATCGGGTCCGCGGGTGCGGGCGCGCGGGTGCGGGCGCCCGAGCAGGAGGCGAGCGAATGGAGCGGTGGCCATGACCCAGGGAGACCAAACCGAGATCTCGGTCAGCTTGCGCGACATGGTCGCCTTCCTGGTGCGCGGCGCGCTGCTCGCGAGCGTCCTCGCGGTCGTGGTCGGTGGCGGCGTCTACGTGTTCGCCAGCCGCCAGGTCCCTATCTTTCGGGCTGAGGCCACGCTGTTGGTCGTGCGCTCCACCGCCGGCTTCTCGCAGCTCGAGCTGACGACGGTGACCGCCCCGCCGATCGACCTCGCTGCGTACCGCGTCGCTGCCGCCAGCGATCCCGTTCTGGCGGACGCGCTCCGCGCGCTGGGGGTCGTCGAGCCGCTCGCCGGCGACATCCGGTCGCTGCGTGAACGCGTCGGCTCGACGATCGACGCCGGCGTTCGCGACTCGAGTCTGCTGCGCATCGACGGACGTGCCGGTACGCCACAGCTGGCCGTCGAGCGTGCGAACGCGGTCGCGGTGGCGTTGGTCGAGTGGGATCGGCGGCGCGCCAGCGAGACCATGAGCCGCGTGATCGCCACGGTGGAGCAGCAGATCGAGGCGTTGACGGAGCAGGTGCGGTCGCTCCAGGTCGTAGGCGACGCGGCCGCGCAACAACAAGTGGACGGTTTGGTACGCCTCCGGGCCGAGCAACAGCAACAACTCGCGTACGCGCGCGCGTTGATCGCCTCGGCTGAGGGGCTGGTCAGCATGCTCCAGACGGCCGAGACCACGGTCCGTCAAGTGGCGCCGCGACCCGCGCTGAACGCAGCGGTCGCCGCGCTGCTCACCGTCGCGTTGACGTACGTGGTGCTGTTGATCCTCGCGGCGTTCAGCACCCGCATGCGGACCGGTGACGACATCGCGGCGACGGTGGGCGCCCCGGTGATCGCCGAGTTCCCGGTGGCGAACGGCAAGGACCGGACGCGCTTGCGGGAGGCGGCAAGCTACCTTCGGGCCAAGCTGCTCTTCGCGACCACCGAGGCCCACCCGCGCGTCTTCATGGTCACCAGCTCGCAAGAGCACGAGGGCAAGACCACCGTCGCGCTGCACATGGCCGAAGGCTTCGTCCGGTACGGCTACCGAACGCTGCTCGTCGATGCCGACATGCGCTCGCCCTCCCTGCTGGAGCACTACCAGGTGCTCGGGACCGCGAACGACGTCGCCTCGCTGCACGGCTGGCTGCAGGACCCGGAGGGTCGCCATCGCGTCTTGCGGATCTCGTTGGAGGGCGAAGGCGTGCTCGACCTGGTGCCGCAGTACGAGGCCGCCGCCGGTGCCCCCGAGGCGCTCGGGCGCGGCTTCTGGCGCCTGCTCGAACGGTGGGCTTCGTACGACGTCATCGTGGTCGACACGGCGCCCGTGCTCGCGGTCGCCGACCCGCTGATCATCGCGCCCCACTGCACCGGCACGGTAATGGTGGTCAACCCGAGCCGCACGGACCGGCCCGGTGCCGCCGCGGCGGCGCAGTTGCTGCGCGGCGTGGGGGCCACGCTGATCGGCGTGGTGCCGAACCAGGTGGCCACCTCGCGCAAGCGGTTCGCGTACGGCGCCGGTTACGGCGGGAGCGCGAAGAAGCCGCACGCTGCAACAGGGCGGCGCGGCCGGGAGGTCGCGCGGCCGGCCCCCCTGCAAGACGCCTGATCCGGCGTCGGTCGACCGGGTGCTCGGCCCCCGCTCAGCGTCCCAGCGTCGTACAGGCCTCGGCAACGCCCTCGAGCACGACGACGAACCCGGCCAACGCCAGCGTCGACGGCGAGACCTGGACCTCCGTCGTGCTGCCGGGGTCGCCGGCCGGAATCGGCCGCAGCGGCCCCACGACCGCGCCCGGTGCGGCGCAGGTACCGGTGCGGATGACGGGGGTGACGTCCTCGGCCACGGCTTGCTCCAGCACGACCGTCACGAGGCTCGCGCCGTCGCGGCCCGCGGTGACGTCGACGAACCAGATCCGCGCCGAGGCGGGCGGGGGCGCCGCCGGCTCGGGAGCCGGGGTGGGCTCGGTCGCCGGTAGCGGGGCGGGCACGTCGGCCGGAGCCGCCGGTGGCGCCGGTTCGGGTTCCGGTACGGGCTGGGGTTCGGGTTCGGCCGCGGGCGTCGGTTCGGGCGTCGGTTCGGGCGTCGGTTCGGTGTCGGGTCCACGCGTCGTTGGGGCGTCGACGGTGGCAGCGGTGCCGACGACCACGCTCAGCGAGGCGATCGCCGCGCCTCCACCAGCGGGTTCGCCGTGCGCGGTCACCGTGAGGACACCACCGGCGGGGATCTCGAGGGCCCCGGCGTCGACGAGCGCCGGTTCGCGAAGGGTCACGACCAGCGTCGGATGCAGGCGCGCATCGCCGCGCTCCCCATCGTACGCATGCGCGCGTCGGAAGCCGTCACCCGAGGACGCTTCGATCACGAACGCGAGGTCCGTGAGGGCTTCGCCGGGACTCCGGTCGCGGAGCTCCCGAACCAGCGGCGCCAGGTCCGGCGTCGCGATGGGGTCGCCGTCGCGCCAAGCGGTGGCCGGCTCCCAGGCGATGGCGGTGGCCGTTCGATCGAGCGCGGACAACCCGGCGCCGCCTGCTTCGTCGGGGTCCTGGGCCCACCCGGCGGCGCGGCCGACAGTGGTGCCGTAGACGGACAGCGACAGCGCCCCATCGCTGTCGCCGCGGGCGGTGAAGCGCAGCTCGACGCGTTCGAGGTCCGCGTGGACGGGCACGACCAGGTCGCGGAAGCGCACGGCGACGAGCTGGCGCGCGTGGTCGGGATCGAGGCCGAACTCCAGGTCGGAGCTGCTCGTGTAGGTGTAGCCCTGGGGCCAGCGAACCCCATCGGTGCGGGACGCATCGAGGAACTGCTCGGCGTCGTCCGCGCCGTCGGCGATGGTCGCCACGACCTCGCGGGGGGTCGG
>JARGGE010000258.1 GCA_029210865.1 Trueperaceae bacterium | reverse complement strand
CGCGGCTCGACGAGCTCGCCCGACGGACGCTCGCGCAGGTGTCGGAGCGGTACCTGTCGTAGGAGAGAGGGGAACCAGGCGCATGGCCCATTCCGCCAACGCACCGCTCGGGGAGCAGGCCGGGCCACTCGCCGGGCTCCGCATCATCGACATGGCGACGATGATGGCCGCCCCGTGGGCCGCCACCTTCCTGGCGGACTACGGCGCCGACGTCATCAAGCTCGAGCACCCCAAGAGCGGCGACCACGCCCGGCAGTTCGGTCTCTCGAAGGACGGGGAGCCGGTGTTCTGGAAGACGCTCGCGCGCAACAAGCGCTCGCTGTGCCTCGACCTCAAGAGCGCGGAGGGGCTCCGCGTCTTCGAACGACTGCTGGCCGGGGCGGACGTGGTCGTCGAGAACTTCCGCCCGGGCGTCATGGGTCGCCTGGGCCTCGACTACGGTCGATTGAGCGCGCTGCATCCCCGACTGGTGATGCTCAGCGTCACCGGCTACGGTCAGGACGGTCCCTACGCCGACCGCGCCGGGTTCGGCACGCTCATCGAAGCGATGAGCGGCTTCGCCTTCTCGAACGGCCATCCGGACGGACCGCCCACGCTGCCGGCCATCCCCCTCGCGGACGGCGTCGCCGGTGCCTTCGGGGCGCTCTCGGTGATGATGGCCCTGCGGGAGCGGGACGGCGACGGCACCCCGGGAAGCGGCTCCGGCAGGGGGCAGCACATCGACCTGTCGCTCTTCGAACCGCTCGCCCGGCTCATGGAGGGCCACGTGCTTGAGTACAGCGCTCTGGGGCGGGTCCGCGGGCGGCTGGGCAACGCGAGCCTGACCTCGGCGCCGCGCAACGCCTACCGGTCGGCCGACGGGGCCTGGGTCGCCCTCTCCGCCAGCGCCCAACCGGTGTTCGAGCGGTTGATGGCCGCGGTCGGCCGACCGGAGCTGGTGGACGATCCCCGCTTCGCCACGAACCACGCGCGGATCGAGCATCGCGCGACGCTCGACGGCGTCCTGCAAGCGTGGTTCGGCGAGCGCGGCCGGGACGAGGCGATCGACCTCCTCTCGGCGAGCGGCGCGGCCGTCGGGCCCATCTACGACGTCTCGGAGCTCCTGAGCGACCCGCAGGTCGAGGCACGGGGCTCGTTCGAGACGCACCACGACCCGGTCCTGGGCGACGTGCAGGTCCCCGGCGTCGTGGCCCGCTTCTCGCGCACGCCCGGCCGGGTGCGGCATCTGGGGCCCGCCAAGGGCGCGGCGACCGACGAGGTCCTCCACGAACTGGGCTACGACCAAGACGAGATCGACCGGCTGCGCGAGGCGGGGGTGGTCGCATGACCCCCCGCGGCGTCCCCCGCTCGCTCCTGTACGTCCCAGCGCACCACGAGAAGATGATCGCCGGGGCCGCGCGGCGCAGCGCCCACGCGCTCATCCTCGATCTCGAGGACGCCGTTCCCCAGGACGCCAAGGCCACGGCGCGCGAGCGACTCGCCGAGTCGGTGCGCACGGTCGGCGCGGACGGCGCACGTGTGCTCGTGCGCAGCAACGCACCGTGGAGCCTGGCCTGGCGCGACCTGGAGGCGGCCGCAGCCGCCGGCGCCGGGGGGCTGTTGTTGCCCAAGGTGGACGCCCCCGCCGTGGTGGAGGTGCTGGGCGCCTACCTGGTCGAGTTGGAGGAGCGCTTCGACCTGCCGCCGCTCGACCTGCTCCTGACCATCGAGAGCTCCCGCGGCCTGCAGGCGGTCGGCGAGATCGCGGCGGCCCTGGCCGGCCTGTCTTCCGCCGGGGATCGCCTGACCGCCCTGGTGCCCGGGAACGAGGACCTGAGCCTCTCGCTGCGGATGGAGCCGACGCCCGAGCGGATGGCGGGTGCGCTCTGGCCGCTCTTCCTGGCCGCCCGGGCCCACGGCCATGCCCTGATCGGCTCCGTGGGCAGCGGCGCGGACTACCGCGACCTCGCGGCCTACCGCGAACGGCTGGAGCGGTCGCGTTCGTACGGTTTCGAGGGCACCACCTGCATCCATCCGGCTCAGGTCCCCATCGCGAACGAGGTCCATCGCCCGTCGGCTGCGGACCTCGCGTGGGCGCGCACGGTGGTGGCCGCCTTCGAGGCGCGTGGCGGCGAGGCCGTGGGGGTCGACGGGCAGATGATCGACCGGCCGGTCTACGCGCGCGCGAAGCGATGGGTCGACGAGGCGGAGCCATGAGCCGCCCGCGCGGGTGAAGCCGCCCTTCTACGCGCCCAGGCCGCTCGACCTGCCGACCGACGTGCCGCTCGACCCGACCGCGTCGCTCGAGGGACTCGACGAGGCCAAGGTCTTCGCCGCCCCCGAGGACCCGACGCAGTGGCCCGCCTGGCGATCCCAGCTGCACCGGTGGCGCCGTGAAGCCCGCGATCGCGTCGGCTACGCCGACCAGCGCTACGCCGCGCTCGCGCGGCCGGACTTCGTGCTCGGCATGGCGAACCTGTGGGATGGCGCCCTTTACGACGCTCGCCGCGAAGCGTTCACGCCACGCGCCTTCGTCGAGCAGGCCCAGCGCGAGTTCGGCGGGTTCGACGGCGTCATCCTATCGGGCGCCTACCCGGTCGTCGGGATCGACGAGCGCCGCCAACTGGACTTCTACCTCCAGATCCCGGAACTCCCGGACGTGATCGCCGCGCTCAAGGAGCACGGCCTCCACGTCCACCTGCCCTACTATCCGTGGGCCACCGGTGCCGATGCCGTCTCGACCGACGAGCTGGCCGCGTGCGTGCGCCATCTGGGCGTGGACGGCCTGTTCCTCGACACCGTGAAGGAGGGGAACCGGGAGTTGCGGGCGCGGCTGGACTCGGTCTCCCCCGATCTGGTGATGGGCGGCGAGTCGCGCGTCCCCCTCGCGCGCATCGAGGACCACCAGATGTCCTGGGCCCAGTGGTTCGCCGACTCGGCCGTGCCGGGGGTGCTGCGCGCGAAGTGGCTCGAACGCCGCCACGTCCTGCACCACACCCGCCGCTGGCACCGCAGCCATCGGGAGGAGCTCCACTCGGCCTGGTTCAACGGCAGCGGCATGCTGGTGTGGGAGAACGTCTTCGGGGTGTGGGTGGGCTGGAACGACGCCGACAAGGCGCTGCTCCGGTCGATGCGGCCCGTGCAGCGCGAGTTGTCGAGCTGGCTCACGAGCGAGGCGTGGACGCCGTTGGCCGATCACCCTGGGTCCGGATCGACCGTCTACGCGTCGCGCTGGTCGCACGCCGGCAGCCACCTGTGGACGGCCGTCAACGCGGGCGGACCGATCGACGGCGACTGGCTGCACGTGGCCGAGGGCGACGCCTTCGAGTGGGGCGAGTTGACCGGTTCGAGCGAGCTGACCGTGCGGCGGCTGGCCGACGGCGGCGTCGCGGTGGGCGGCAAGCTCGCAGACGGCGCGGTCGCGGCCGTGCTCGCGACGCCCGGCACGATCGTCCTGCGCGGCGCGCCCCGCTCGCACCCCGCCGACCGGCCGCCACAGACGGCGTCGTTCCCGCTGCGGATCGCGGTGCGCCGCCCGACGCGCTTCGCTCGTGCCGCCGATCCTCCTGACGGGTTCGCGGCCGTGGCGGGCGGATCGTTCGACCTGAACGTCGCCTATCGGCTGCGGGAGACCGGGCTCTACGGCGAAGCCCCGTTCGTGGACGAGTGGAAGCCCCCAATCGGCAGCCGCCTGCATGGCCCAGGACGGGCCGTTCGCTCCGTCGAGCTCGGCGACTTCGCGATCTCGGCGCTCGAGGTAAGCAGCGGCGCGTTCCAGCGCTTCCTCGAAGCGACCGGTTACCGGCCCACACGCTCCGAGCGCTTCCTCGACGACTGGCGCGACGGGCGACCGAGCGACCCGTCCGCCCCCGTGACCCACGTCGACCTCCGGGACGCCCGCGCGTACGCCGAGTGGCGGGGGTGGCGCTTGCCCTCCGAGGACGAGTGGCAGCTCGCGGCCGAACGTGGGCTCCTCGACCGGCGGGAACCGCTCGTATGGAACCTCACGGAGAGCGAGCACGACGACGGGCGCACGCGCTTCGCCCTCCTCAAGGGCGGAAGCGCCTTCCGCAACGAGACCTCGGCCTGGTACTTCGACGGCGGCCCCAAGCCCCCCGAGTTCTCGGCGAAGTTGCTGCTGCTTCCCGCGGGCACGAGCCGGTCGGCCCACGTGGGCTTCCGGTGCGCGGTCGACCTCGCGTGAACCAGCCCCGCGCGCTCAGGCTCTCGAAAGGACGCCCATGAACCCAGTCCTCGCGCTCCTCACCGCCGCCTTCCTGCTCGCCGGCTCGGCGCTCGCCGGCACGATCACCACCGTCGAGTTCGATTCGCCGACGCTCGGGCGGCCGTGGGCCTTCAACGTCTACCTCCCCGACGGGTACGAGGGATCGGACCTCGAGTACCCCGTGATCTACCTCCTCCACGGGACCGGCGGCGACGAGGCGTCGTGGGACGAGGGCATGGACGTGATCGACGACCTGGTGGCGTCCGGCGCCATCTCGCCCGTGATCGCCGTAGCGCCCGCCTCCGGCCGGAGCTGGTGGGTGGACACGATCGAGCCGTTCGAGACGGCCTTCGTCGAGGACCTGATCCCGCACGTCGACG
>JARGGE010000257.1 GCA_029210865.1 Trueperaceae bacterium | reverse complement strand
CACGTGCAGCGCCGGCACCGGGGAGCGCAGGCGGACGTCGGCGGCGCTCCCGACCCGCGCCTCGGTGCTCACCGCAGGCCCTCGAGCAGCACCGCGGCGTTCCAGCGCAGCAGCTCCTGGTAGCCCTCGCGCCCGGCCACGCCGCCGATGGGGTCGAGCTCGAACAGCGCGACGCCGGCCTCGTCGGCCACCACCTCCGCCGGCCGCCGGTTCAGCTGAGCCTCCGAGAAGAGCGCCGCGGCACCGCTGTCGCGGATGAGCCCCAACGCCATGGCCAGGTACGCGGGGCTCGGCTCGCGCCCGGGGAACGGCTCGATCTCGACCACCAGGTCGAGGCCGTAGCGCGCGGCGAAGTAGGGCCAGGCGTCGTGGAACGGGACGAACGGGGCGCCGCGCACGGGGGCGAGGGTCGCGGCGAGCTCGGCGTCGAGCGCCCGCAGGTCGATGGCTAGCGCCTCGGCCCGCGCGGCGTAGCCCGCCGCGTTCGCGGGGTCGACGGCGGCGAGCGCCTCCGCGATGGCCGGCAGCGCCACCGCCATCGTCCGCGGGTCGAGCCAGACGTGGGCGTTCCAGGCCAGCACGGAGCGCGCGTCGGCGGGCTTCAGGTCGGGGAAGTCGGCCTCGAGGGCGGCGCGCACCACCTCCACCGCGAGCAGCTCGAGCCGGACGGCCCCGCCCCCGGCCGCCTCGAGCAGGTCGCGCAGCCAGGCGTCGATGGCGCCCACGGTGACGACCAGGTCGGCGTCGGCCACGCGCGCGACGTCGCGGGGGGTGGGGTCGAACACGTGCGGCGAGGCCCCGATCGGCAGCATCCGCTGGACGTCGCCCGCCTCGCCGACCACCTGGCGCACCAGGTCGTACAGCGGATGGATCGAGACGACGACCGTGGGGCGCGCCGACGCCGACGCCAGCGAGGCGAGGGCGAGGGACGCGAGCAGGAGGCGAACGGGAAACACGCGAGAACGCGTTCTCATCTCGCCGAGCCTACACCCACGGACCCCCGACGGGCAAGCGGGCGCGCGACGAGCGCACACGACGGTGGGCGCCCCGCGAACGGAGCGCCCACCGCACCGGCCGCAGCCGGTTCGATCCGAGGATCGGTTACTTGCCGGGGTTGACGAGCAGCGTGGGGTCGAGCTGGCGCAGCGCCTTGGCGCTGATCCACACCTTGTGCGGCTTGCCGTCCATCCACAGGGTCTTCTTGACCAGGTTGGGCTTCCAGGTGCGCTTGTGCACGCCGACCTGCTTGAGGCCGACGCCGCCCCGCTTCTTGGGCGAGCCCTTGCGCTTGCTGGTGGTCTGGCTCATGGTCTTCTTGCCGGTGATCGCACAGACGCGCGGCATGGGGATCCTCCTCGTGGGGCCGGCTGGGTAGCCGGGGCCCGGCCGTGGCCGGGTTCCGGCGCGTGCCGGACGGTGGTGCGGGCAACGGGGCGGACCCGTCGAACGGTCGTGCCTGCCTCGTCGAGCCTTCGCTCGCGGCGAGCCACCGGCCAGGGCCGAGGGACCTCGCGAGTCAACCTTGTGATGCTAGCACGCGACGACCCGTCCCGCTAGACCTCGGGCGCGGCCGCCTCGCCCGCTTCACCGGCGGGTGCGGCCCCGCCCTTCGCACCCGGCAGCCGCTCGGGCACCTGCTCGACGGCCCAGGCGAGCTGGTACCAGAGCCCGCGCAGCAGCGTCACCTCGTCGGCGCTCGGTGCCGCGCGGCCCAGGAGCGTGCGGTACTTGCGCATGACCGCGGTCTCGCGCGCCGCGTCGGTGTACCCCACGCGGCGCAGCAGCACGCGCAACTGCTCGTACATCGCCTCGACCTGGGCGCGCTCGGGCGGGTCGCCGGCGACGGCCGCGGCGACCGCCGGCGTCGCGGCCTCCGGACGGTCTGCGGCCGACCCGAGCGCGCCGGACGTCGCGCGGTGCCAGGCGTAGCCGAGCACGACCACCGTCTGCGCCAGGTTGATCGACGCCGCGCCGGCGGTGGGCACCGTCACGACCGCCTGGCACCGGTCGAGCGCCTCGTTGTCGAGCCCGGATTCCTCGGGGCCGAAGACGAGCGCGGCGCGGCGGCCGACGAGCGCGGGCAGCACCGCCTCGGGATCGGCCGAGGCGTGGCCGTGGTGGCGCCGCCGGCGCGCGGACGTGGCGACCGCGACCTCGCGGTCGGCGAGCGCCTCGTCGAGGGTCGCCACCTCCACCGCCGCGTCCAGGACGCGCTCGGCGTGGGTGGCCAGCGCGTAGGCCTCCTTGTCGCGCGCGCAGCGCGGCGCGACGAGCCAGAGCGGCCCCAGGCCGAAGTTGGCGATCGCGCGCGCGGCGGCGCCGACGTTGGCGGCGTGCTTGGGCGACACGAGCACGACGCGCGGGGCGTCGGCCCCGCGCGTCGTGGCGTCGGTCGGTTCCGTGGCGATCAGGCCTGGGCGGCGTCGCCCTGCAGCGCCTTGAGGCGCTTCGCGAGCCGCGACTTGCGCCGGGCGGCGGTGTTCTTGTGGAGCGTCGAGCCCTTCGCGGCCTTGTCCACCAGGCTCTGCACGACCTTCTCGAACTTCGCCGCGTCGGCGGCGGAGCCAGCCTCGACGGCCGCGACCGCCTTCTTGGTGAAGGTCCGGATGGTGGTGCGACGGGCCTTGTTCGCCAGCCGCCGCTTCTCGGACTGCTTGTGGTACTTCATCGCCGATGCGTTGCGCGCCATCGTGAATGCTCCTCGGGTGGCCTCGGGATCGGGCCTGAACGTCTGCGGCGGGGCCGCGCTGGTGCGGCCGTGCCGCCTGCGTGCGTCGTCGGACTCGGTTCCGACGTAACCGTGGGAGTCTAGCACACCGGCCGGTGCGGCGCTAGCGACCGCGAGCCGGGCGCTACCATGGGCGCATGGACCGCCACGCGCTCGCCGCCGCCGTGCACGCCCGCGCCCACCTCACGGGGACCTTCCTCCTCCGCTCCGGCGCCACCAGCCACGAGTACTTCGACAAGTACCGCTTCGAGGCCGACCCCGATCTGCTCCGCGCGATCGCCGAGCAGCTGGTGCCGATGGTGCCCGAGGGCACCGAGGTGCTGGCCGGACTCGAGCTCGGCGGCGTCCCGCTGGCGGTCATGCTCGCGCAGCTGACGGGCCTCCCGACCGCCTTCGTCCGCAAGCAGGCGAAGGCCTACGGCACCCGCCGCCTGGCGGAGGGCGCCGAGGTCGACGGCAAGCGCGTGCTGGTGATCGAGGACGTCGTGACCTCGGGCGGGCAGGTGGTCCTCTCGACCGCCGACCTGCGCGCCGCCGGGGCCGAGGTCGACCACGCGCTGTGCGTGATCGACCGACAGGCGGGGGGCGGCGACGCGCTGGCGGCAACCGGGGTCGCGTTGCGCGCGCTGTTCACGATGGAGGGGCTCAAGGCCGTCGCGGGGAGCTGAGCCGGCGAGGCGCCGACGCCCGGGTCCGGCTGGACCCTCGACCGGCCTCGCTCAATGCGTCGCGACCCCTAGGATCGCCAGCCCGGCTAGCCCGCGGGGCGTGAAGGGGAGGGCGAGCCGTCGTTCCACCTCGAAGGCGTCGACGTGCACCTCCGCGACGGCGTCGTGCGCCGAGTCGGTGACGGATACGTGCTCGCCCAGGACCGCGAGCGTCGGTGCCGCGGCTGCATCGGCGACCGCGTCGATCACCGCGACGCTGCGTCCCACCGCGCCCGTGGCGGGATCGACCTCGTGCAGGACGCCGTCGGCGGTGAGGACGACCAGGAGCGCTCCTGCCTCGGCGAAGCCCATCGCCAGGGGGACGGCCGGCAGCGCGATCGCGGTCATCGTCCGCGCGACCGGGTCGAGGCGCACGAGCCCCTGCCCGAAGTCGCCGACGAGCACCGCCGCCCCGTCGTCGCCCACCAGGGCGGTCACGCGCGCACCGTCGGGCCCCGCCTCGGGGTTCGCGAGCTCGTGCGCGGCGAAGGTGTCGTCGCCGAGCGCCTCGATCAGGAGGACGCCGTCGGCGCAGCCGAAGGCGACCCCGCCGGCCCAGGCCGCCGCGGCCCGAAGCTCGGGGCACCCGTCGAAGGTGGCGACGGTCCGCCCGGCGCGGTCGGCCACGTCGACCCGGCCGAGCTCCTGCGAGCCGACGTAGGCGTGGTCGCCGAACACCGCGACCGCGCCCGCGCCCGGTCCGTGGCCGGCGACGAACACGTAGTCGAGGCTGACCCCGATCAGGCGCCGGTCGAGCCAGGCGACCGAACCGTCGCCGTCGTGGACGACCGCCACATCGTCGCCACGGGCGAAGAAGCCGCTCGGCTCGGGCCCGAGGTTGACCGTCTGCACCACGTAGGGCAGGCCCTCGACGAGGTCGGCGTGCTCGCCGTGGTCGACGACCGACAAGCCCGAATGGACGACGGTGACCCGGTCGGCGTCCGGATGCAAGACGAAGGCGAGCTGCCCGTCGGGCGACGGGTGCACGATGCCGGGCCCGGGGGTCCCGAAGCGCGCGAGCTCCGCGCCGGTCGCGAGATCGAGGACGACGAACCGTGGGCCGTCCGCCTCGGCGACGAGGAGGCGAGTGCCCGCGACCCCGGCGCCGTGCGCGTGCTCGTCGACGTGCTCGTCGTCGTGGGCGTCGCCGGGCTCGTCGCCGGCGTGCTCGTCGTCGTGGGCGTGCGCGTCGTCGGCATGCT
>JARGGE010000256.1 GCA_029210865.1 Trueperaceae bacterium | reverse complement strand
ACGACCTCAAGTTTCTGACGGGCTACAACATCGACGTGGTCGTCGCCGGCGCCTTCGACCGCGCGGGCACGCTGGCCATCCTGCCGCGCGTGATGCGCGGGCGCCACCTCGGCCACACCAAGGTGGGTCTCTTCGCGGCGACCGCCCTCGACCTCACCTGGTCGCGCCCCGTCCCCGGCCACGCCGAGGGCGAACTGATCGAGGCGCGCACGCGCTACGAGGTCCGGCTGCGGCCGGCGGCGCTGCGGGTGCTCGCCCCCTGAGGCTTCCGGGCGGTCGCGCGGCCTGGAGGTCGCCAAGCGCCCCCCGCCGACGCAAACTGCCGGCTCCCCACCCCAACGAAGCGCGCGCCCCGTCCGAAGACGGGGCGCGCGTTCGATCCGTGCTACTGAGCGTTAGCTCAGAAGTCGACGGTGTACGAGATCGAGAAGGCCTGGGCCGAAGCCAGCGAGCCCGCGCGATCCGCGGTGTACACGCCGTAGCCGAACTCGAGGTCGAAGTAGTTCCAGACGACCTCGTAACCCATGACGGTCTCGACCGCACCGGCCTGGTCGACGTCGCCGTTGCCGGAGATGTCGGTGGCCCCGTCACCCACACCGACGGTGTTCGTCGCGGTGTTGGTGTTCGTGCCGGTCCACGAGCCGAACTTCGCCGTCAGCGAGCTGTACGGGAGCAGGAACTCGTCGAGGTTGACGCCGACGCTCCACTGGAGTTCCGTCGCGGTGAACGCGGCGGTGTCCGAGTAGGTGGTCGAGCGGTAGTTGGCCGCAGCCATCAGGCTGGGCTTGAGGATGATGTCGAGCGCCTGGGTCTGGAGGCCCACACCGGCGACGAGCTCGGTGTAGTCGTTGGTGCCCGCGTCGGTGTCGTTGTCGCTCGTGTAACCGACGTACGGGCTGAGCGAGACGATCGAGACGTCGAGGCTGTAGTCGGCGCTCGCGTAGATGAGGGTCCGGCTGTAGTCGGTTTCCCAACGCTCGTAGCCGGCCTCGATGTTCAGGTTGGCGATGAGCGCGTTGGCGGCGTCGCCGTTATGGTTCACGCGCACACCGAACTTGGTCGCGTAGTCGCCGTCGAGCAGGACGTAGCCCGCGTTGACGTCGCTGACGTTCGCGGTGGCGTCCGCCGCCGCGCCGTTGACGCTAGCCGACTCGTAGAAGCCGGTGAGCGAGAAGCCGGCGAACAGGTCGGCCGTGACCTCGACGCCGAAGCCGACGTTCGCGTCCGTGGACGCTTCGTTGGTGTAGCTGTCGAAGAAGCCGGTGACGTCGAGGATGAACAGGCCGAGGCTCGCTTCCACGCCGAAGCCGCTCTGGCCGAGCTCGAACGGGGTGTCGCCGGTGTCGCCGACGCCGTCGAAGCCCAGGTCCATCGAGCGGTAGTTGCCGCCGAGGCTGTTCAGGATCGGCAGGCTGTCGCCGTTGACTTCCGCCACGACGTACAGGATGTCGCCGTTGGAGACGCCGCCGGTCGAGCTGGAGGCATACTCGAAGTCGAGTTCGACGAGGTCGAGCACGCCGGCCATGCCGTCGAGGCCCCAGACGGTCGTCACGACGTTGTCCGCGAGGACGTCGTCCTTGTCGGCCGCGTTCTGGGCGTATTGGACGAACGAGACCCCACCGGAGAGCACGATGCCTTCGGCGATCGTCGGCGCCATGGTGCCGTTGATGCCGCGCATGTAGCCGTCCGCCTGGTCGCTGAGGTACGCGATGGTCAGGCCGGGGTTGAGGAACGCCAGGAAGTCGGGCGAGCTGACGGTCGCGACGAAGCCGTTCTCTTCGTTCACGAACACGTAGCGCGTGAACGCCGTGGCGACCTCTTCGCCGAAGGCGAAGGTCAGAGGCTCGGCACCGATCGGTTCGAAGGTGGCGGTGAAGTCGGTGACGTTGAAGGCCCAGTCGCCGTCGGCGCCGCTGTCGTCCAGCTCGATCGTGGCGACCGCCGTGAACGAGTTGAGGCCGCGGGGCGAGCCGGTGCCGTCCGCCGCGTACACGAAGGTCATACCGGCGCTGAGGCCGCCGTTGGCGACGCCCGTGGTGTCGGTGATGTCGGCGCGGTCCTGCGCGACTTCGCCGACGTCGACCTCGTCGTGGTCCGCGTTGAGCTCGGCCGAACCGGTCGAGAAGAAGGAGTTGCCCATCGACTCGGGGGCGTTCACACCGTACGCGCGGTCGACGTCGAAGTCGAAGGCGCCGAGGGTGCGACCGACGTAGTAGTCGACCGTGATGCTGCCGGAGAACCCGTAGGGGTTGGTCTCGAGCACGGTCACGCGGGCTTCGAGGTCGCTCACCGAAGCGGCGATCTCGAGATCGGCGGCCTCGAGGGCCGAGACGCGGTCGCGCAGGGCGACCTGATCGCGACGAAGGAGGATGACGAACTCGCGGATGTTGGCGATGTCACCGGCGTTGCGCGCGATGCCGGAGAGATCGACCGGCGCCGCGACGGGGCCGGTGCCGCCCAGACCGTCGACCCGCTGGCTGAGCAGCTGGAGGGTCTGGTTCAGGGCGGAGATGTCGCTGGCGTTCGCGTCGGCGGCGGCGAGGGCCTGGAGGGCCAGGTCGTAGGCGCCGTTCGCGCGGGCTTCGGCCGCTTCGGCCTGGGCCTGGGCGGTATCGATGGCGACGCGCTGCGAAGCGATCTGGTTCTGGAGGTCGCGAAGGACGGCCTCGTCCATGCCCTCGGGCAGGTCGGCGAGCGTCGCTTCGACGGCGTCGAGGCGCGCAGCGTTCGCGGCCACGTTGTCGGAGAGGCCGGCGACGGCGCTCTCGGTAGCCGCGAGGCGGACGCCCTGGGCGGCCACGTCGGCGGCGAGCTCCTGCATGGAGGCGCGCAGGGCCGCGATGGCGTCGCTGTGGGCGGCGTCCAAGTCGGCCATGTTGGCGTCGACGACGGCCAGCAGGCGGCTGATGACGAGCGCCGACTGGTAGCGGGTGAAAGCTTCGTTCCCACGGAAGGTTCCGTCGGGGAAGCCGATGACGATGCCGAGATCGGCGATCTCGACGACCGCGTCGCCAGCCCAGTGGCCCGACGGGATGTCGGGGAAGCTCTGGGCCGAGACGAGACCGCCGGCGACGAGCGCGGCGAGGATGGTGATCAGAAACTTACGCATGGAATACCCCTTGATGGTGCGTGTGATGACGTTCGGCGCGGTGCCGTGCGCGAA
Organism: Trueperaceae bacterium; assembly: GCA_029210865.1. Lineage (GTDB taxonomy): Bacteria > Deinococcota > Deinococci > Deinococcales > Trueperaceae > JAABTL01. The sequence goes on along the minus strand of JARGGE010000256.1, from coordinate 1,478 downwards.
CGGTCCGGGGGAGTTTCCGTGTTTCCTCGTCCCGAAGACGTCGAGCCTGGCGTGTGCGCCGGGTTCCGTGGTGCTCCGAAGCCGGTTCAAGGGGATGCACCTCCTTCCCATACGGCTCCAGACCCAGCACGGGCCCGCTCAAAAGGATGGCACGGATCGGGGGGGCCTGTCAACCGAGGTGAACTCTTGATGAGAGGGCCGCGACACCGTTTCCGACGCGCATTCGCGTGCTCGTGAAACACCTCACTCATGCCGATCTCATCGTTTCGGTGATCGTCGTCCACCACGCTCCCATCTCTCTCATGAAGCGTCGGGTACGGCGCTCATCCGGCCCGATGGTACGGGTGGCCGGCGCGCAGCGCCTCGACCCGGTAGAGCTGCTCGGCGAGGACCGCGAGCGCGAGCTCGTGCGCGAGCGTCAGGTCGGACAGCCGCCAGGACTCCACCAGGTCGTCGCGCAGGCCCGCGTCCAGCCCGTCCGCACCGCCCACGACGAGCGTCAGGCGGCTCTCGCCGCGCAGGTCGAGCGCCGCGACGTGCGCCGCCAAGCGTTCGGTGGTGAAGGCGCGCCCGCGCTCGTCGAGCGCGACGCCGCGCCCCTGCACCGCCGCTGCCAGCGCCGCCGCCTCCTGGCGCCGGCGCGCCTCCGGGTCGCGCCCACGCGCCGCTCGCACCACGACCAGCTCCGCTGGCGTCAGCGCGTCGAGGCGCGCCACGTCGCGGCGGATCGCCGCGCCGTAGGGGCCGCCGTCGGGCTTGCCCACGCAGACGATGCGGTACCGCACGCTCAGGCGTCGGTCGCGGGGCCGGTCGCGGGGCCGGTCGCGGCGCCCTCCAGGCCCAGCTTCGCGAGCAGCTCGCGGCGCCGCGTGGGGCGCAGCGGCGAGGCGGCCAGCGCCGCATGCAGCCGCGCGGGATCGAGGGCCGCGCGGAGGACATCGAGCTCGGACGCCGACACCCGACGGGCGTGGAGCACGTGCTCCTCGAAGGCCGCGTAAGCGAGCGGCGCCACCGCCCGGGCGCAGCGGGCGATCGCGTCGCCGTAGGCGCGGATCTCGTACTGAGCGTGCCAATCCATCCGCAGGCGCAGGAAGTGGAACAGGTTGTGCAGGTCGATCTGCCAGTACATCTCGGTGTACAGCGCGAGCGGCAGGTTGATCCGCGCGAGTTCGCGGGCGACGCCGTCCTCGATCAGGTCCTCGTACGCCGCGTAGGTGTCGCGCTGCCCCTGGGTCAGCGCGTCGACGACGCGCGCGCGCAGCTCGTCGGCCATCTCGTCGGCCGACGACCCCTGCTTGTTCGTGGTCGACTGCCCGCGCACCTCGGCGGGGCGGGGCGCGTAGAACTCGTCGCGCAACACACTGTAGCGCCCCGAGCGCTCGTTGACCCGGGCGGTGCGGTGGCGGATCCACTGGCGCGCGACGAAGATCGGCATCTTGACGTGGAAGGTCAGGACCACCTGCTCGAACGGGCTCGTG
>JARGGE010000255.1 GCA_029210865.1 Trueperaceae bacterium | reverse complement strand
GCCCGGCTGGCGCGGGCCTGGTGGGACGGGGTCGAGGGCGGCGACGTCAGCGGCGCGCTCCGCTGGAGCGCGACGGGGGCGGACGCGGCCTTCGAGCTGCGCGACGCCCGCGTGCGCGCCTACGGCGTCGAGGCAACCGACGTTCACGGCCCCGTCTCGTGGCACGGCGACCGGATCGAGACCGCCCTCGAGGGCACGGCGCTCGGCGGTCGCGTGCGCGCGAACGCGGTGGTCGACGTCGCTCGTGCCGAGCTCGCGGTCGAGGCCGACCTCGACGTCGACCTCGTGGCGGCGAGCGCGGCCTTGACGGCCTACCTCGGCGCGCCGTCGCTCCCGCCGGCGGACGAGGGGCGTCTGGCCGGCACGCTCCGCTTCGAGGGTTGGAGCACGGTGGCGGTCGACGGCGACCTGGCGATCGCCGGTTCCTGGTTGGGCTCGCCCCTGAGCGCCCCGGCGTTCGCGCTCGGCTTCGATCCGGCGACCGGCCTGTCGCTCGCGGCCCGCGGCACGTGGGGGGACGGCCCGCTGGACCTCACCGCCGTCCCGGTGTCCGAGGCGAGCCACGTCGCCTGGTCGGTCGCGTTGGGGCCGGTGGCGCTGCTCGGGGTGCCGGTGAACGAGGCGCGCGCGACCTGGACGACCGGCGGCGGCCCGCTCGTCGGTCGGGCCGTCGCCGACGCCGCCGGACCGGGCTGGTCGCTGATGGCCGACGCCGTCGTCGACGCGGAAGGGCTCCAGGGGTTCGTGACCGGGACGCTCCTGGACGCCCCGTTCAGCGGGGCGCTCGCCGCGCCCGACCTGCTCGCGTCGGCCCCGCTCGCGGGCCGGGTCGCCTGGTCGCCCGATCCGGCGGCCTGGACCGGCGCGCCCACCGTGACCCTGGACCTCGCCGGGACGCTCGGGCGGCCGACCGGTCGCGCCGAGCTCGCCGGGGCGGGGGGCGTCGCCCCGACCGCCCTCGCAGCGTTCGTGCCCGACCTCGACCTGCGCGGGACCCTCGACCTGGTGCTCGCCGACGGCGCGCTGCAGGTCGCCGGCGACCTCGGCCCCGTGGCCGTCGCCGGCGACCTCCGCGAGCTGGGCGCGCGCGTGGCTGAGCCCCTCGAGCTGGGTGGCGAGGCGCGCGGGACCGTCGGTCCCCTGGACGCGACCTGGCGCGGTGGCGTGCTCGGGGCCGCCGGCCGCGCCGACGTCGCCTACGCGCCGGCCTGGGCGGCGACGCTGGGCCCGCTCGCGGCGCCCGTCGCGACCGATGGCGACGTCGGCTGGCGCGCGAGCATCGGTGGCGGCGGCTGGCAGCTGACGCTCGACGACGAGCGCTGGCGCGTCGCGTCCGCGAGCGAGCCGGACGCGAGCGGATGGACCGTCGCGGTGCGCGACGGGCGCCTCCGGGTCGGCCCGACGCTCGTGCGCGTCGACCTCGACGGCGCGGAGGCCGGCGGCAGCGGGCGGCTGAGCGCCGGCGACGGTGCGGTCGACGCCGACCTGCGCTGGTCGGGCGGGGCGGGGTCGCTCGAGCTGCGGACCCGCGACGAGGCGCTGCGCCTCGACCTCGGATCGGACGGGGGCATCGGTGCGGCCGGCCGCGTCGACCTCGCCGCGTGGGGCGACCTGGGCGGCGCCGAGGTCGTGGCCGAGCTGGACGTCGAAGCGGCGTGGCCGGCCGGGGCGCCCGCCCCGACCGGACGCGCCGACCTGGTCTTCCGGGGGCCGGTGGTCTTCACCGCCGGCGCCCGCGGCGACGCGACCGCGGTCACCGCCGACCTCCGCGCCAACCTCGCCGGCCTCGCCGCCGAGGTCGACGGCGCCTGGGACCCGGGCGCGTCGCAGCCGTGGACCGGGACGGCGCGCGTCGGACCGCTGACGGGCATCGCCTGGACCCGCGAGGGCACCCGCGGCGCGGGGGTCCTCGACGGTCCCGGATGGGGCGCCGTAGCGCTCCCCGCGCTGCCGTGGGCCCTCGACGTCGACGCGGCGGGCGCCACGCTCGCGCTCGGCGGGCTCGAGGCCCGCTACGACCTAGGAGGCGACGCCGTCGTCGCCGTGGACCAGGCCCTCACCTGGGGGACCCGGGCGGCGACGCTGCGCGGTGGCGCGCGCTGGTCGCCCGACTCGCCGGACGGCTCGGTGGACCTGGTGCTCGAGCTCGGCGGTGGGGCGCTCGCGCGCCTCGGTGGCACCCTCGACGCGCTGCACCTCGACCTGGAGGGCGACGCGGCCGCCTGGGCGGCGGGCGCGAGCCCGCTGCTGGGCCCCGGGGGCGACGCCGCGCTGGCCGGTCGGATCGACGCCGCGCTGGCCTGGACCTCGCTGGAGGGCGCCGAGGCGTCCGCTCGCTGGGTCGACGGCTCGGACGGCGGCGCCGAGGTCCTCGCCGACGCGACCGCGACGTGGTCGGACGGTGCGCTGCGCTGGTCCGCGACCGGGGCGGGCTGGGAGGCGGAGGGCGACGGGGCGTCGGTCGCCTGGAGCGGTGAGGACGCGGACCTGACCCGCCTCCTCGCCGCCCCGCCCGCCGTCGTGCGCGCGACGGGCGCCCTCGAGCGCGGCCCCGAGGGCTGGCGTGGTCGGGTCGCCGGCGACGTCGCCGCCGCCCCGGAGGCGACCGCGAGGGCCACCTGGACGACCGTCGGCGAGGGCGACCTGCGGCTCGACCTCGACGCCGCGCTCGACGGCGCCGCCGTCCGCGTCGCGGGCACCCTCGGGGCCGACGGGGACGCGACCGGAACCTGGAGCGCGGCGGCCGCGGACTGCGTCGCCGGTGAGGGCACGTGGGTGCTGGCCGATGCGGAGGTGCGGGCCGACGGCGTGCTCGACGTCGCCGCCGGGGGCGTGGCTGGCCTGACCTGGCCGGCCTTCGGGCTCGAGGGCGCCTGGCGGACGGACGCCGCCTGGACGCTCCGGGGCCGGGGCGCCCTCGAGGGCGAACTCGCGACGGGCGCGACCCTGGCCGTCGACTGGCTCGGCCGCGAGGGCCTCGTCGAGGCGTCGCTGGTGCCCGCCGAGGGCCGGGCGGCGCTGCGGGTGCGCCACCCGATCGCGGCCGTGGACGTCGCGGGGACCTGGCAGGACTGGTCGGCGACGGGCCGGATCGACCTCGCGGCGCTGACGAGCGAGGCGGCCGCACCTGGCGGCGACCCGGCCACGGTGCTCGCCGCCTCGCTCGCCGGCCGCGGGACCGCGGCCGCGGGGTCCTGGAGCGCCGGCTCGCCGGAGTCCCCGTGGGCCGGCGGCGAGCTGGAGCTCGGCGACGGAGCGGTGCGAGCGGTCCTCACCGGTGCGACCCTCGCGCCCGCCGCGACCACGTTCTGGCCCACCGGATGGACCTTCGCCGGCGACGGCGAGGTCGTCGCGGTCGTCGACGCCGCCGGCTGGCGCGTCGCGGGGGGCATCGGCGGCGACCTCGCGGCCGCCGGGGTCCCCGTGCGCCTCGACCTGAGCGCCGCGGGCCGGACGCTCGCGCTCGACGCGGCCACGGAGTCGCTTGGCGGCGCCATGCTGCGGGCGACGGTCGCCGATGCCGCCCGGGCGAACCGCGACGGCGTGGCGCTCGCGGGCACCCTCGCGGGTTCGCGGCTCGACGGGGGCATCGTCCCCGAGGGCGGGCGCTGGGCGCTCGCGCTGGCCAGCACGGGCGACCTGGCTTGGACCCTCGCGGCGGAGCTCGCGGACGAGGGCCGGGCGACGTGGTCGGGCGACGGCCCGCTTCCGGGGGCGCTCGAGGCGTCCTGGTCGCTCGCGTCGGGGCGCGCCAGCCTCGCCGGCGACCTCGCGGGGGTCGCCGTCACAGGCGAGCTCGCGCCGGCGGCGGACCCGGGTGCGTCGCCCCGCCTCGCCGTCCGGGCGTCTTCGCCGGCCTTCGACCTCGACGCCGCCGGCGCCACCACGCCGCTGAAGCTCGCCGGCACCCTGCGGGTCGCCGCGGGCGCCCCGACCCCGCTGGTGCTGCGCGACGCCCCGACGTGGACGCTCGCCTGGGGCGGGCTCGACCTGACTTGGAGCGACGGGCGCGTCGTCGCCGATGGCGCCACGGCCCCGGGGGCGCTGCCGGGGCTGGTGCTCGCCGCCGAGGCGCTGGCCTGGCACCCCGAGGCGGGCTGGTCGGGCGCCGGCCACCTGGCGGGCACCCTCGGAGCGGCCTGGCTCGAGGTCGAGGCCGACCTGCGCGGCGCCACGGCCCTCGAGGCGACCACCCGCTTTGCCGTCATGGGGCACGCGGCCGGCGGCGGGATCGTGCGCGCACCGGCCGGGCCCGACGACGCCTGGTCCGGCCAGCTGGACCTGCGGCTGCCGCTGGCTGCCCTGACCGGCGCGGCGCCGACCGCGACCGGCGGCGCGCTCGCCGCCACCGGCGGGATCGCCGGCTCGGCGCTCGCGCCGACCGTCGACCTCGCGCTCGCCCTGACCGGCGCGATCGCCGCGCAGGGGCGGGCGGCGTGGGACGGCCGCGAAGCGCGGGTCGACCTCGCCGGGGAGGGGCTGGCCGCGAGCGGGAGCTGGTCGTCCGCCGACGGTGGCCTCGCGACCGTGGCGCTGCGCGACCTGGCCGTGGACGAGCTCCTCCCCTGGGTCGCCGCGCCGCGGGTCGCGCTGCAGGCCGACGTGCGGCTGGGGCGCGACGGGTCGGAGGTGCGCGTCGACGCGCTGAGCCTGCGGCTGCCCGGGAGCGAGCTCGTGGGCCAGGGGCAATGGCG
>JARGGE010000254.1 GCA_029210865.1 Trueperaceae bacterium | reverse complement strand
AGCGCCGAGGTCGCCGAGCGCATGTACGCCGACGACCCGCAGATGCAGGTCAACCTCAAGGCCATGCTCGGCGAACTCCACATCGCGATGAACGACTTCACCGGCGCCGAGCCCCTGCTGGCGGCGTTCGTGGAGCACAAGCCGAATCTCGCCTCGCCGCTGATGCAGTCGCTGGTGCGCGCCGACCTCGCCCAGATCCGGCTGCGCCAGGGGCGCTCGGAGCAGGCGCTGGCGCTGCTCGCGGAACCCGCTCGCCCGGGCCTCCAGGGCGTTCTTGATGCGCTTGAGGCGGCCGGTCAGGTCGGCGAAGCGCCCGGTCTCGAAGACGCGCGCGAGCACCTCGCGGCGGGTCTTGTCGTCGGTGACGACCTCGCGGAACTGACCCTGCGGCAGCACCACGGTCTGGCGGAACTGATCGACGGTGCAGCCGAGCAGCGCCTCGACCTGGCGGGTGGCCTCGGTCGCCTTGTCGGCGAGCACGCGCACGAGGGCGCCGGACGCGTCGATCGCCTCGAGGCGCGCGTCGGCGGGCACGGCGACCAGGTCCCCGGTGCCGCTCTTGCGGGCGCGCTGCTGGGCAGGGCTTCGCACCACCCGGTACCGCTCCCCACGCACCTCGAACTCGAAGACCGCGCTCGTCACCGCCCCGGGCTCGAGGCTGCTGACGAACTCGGCGCCGCCGCGCTCGACCGTCTTGGCGTCGAACAGCGCGTAGGTGATCGCGTCGAGCAGGGTGCTCTTGCCGCTGCCGGTGGGGCCGTGGATCAGGAACAGGCCGTGCGCCGCCAGCCGTTCGAAGTCGACCTCCTGCGTGCCCGGGTACGGGCCGAAGGCGTGCAGGACCAGCCGCAGCGGCTTCACGCGGCGTCCTCGGCGTCGGAGGCGAGCGCCTCGCGCAGGACGTCGAGCTCGAGCGCGTCGGGCTCGGCGTCGAAGGTGGCGCGGTAGAAGTCGCGGAACAGGTCCTCGAGGCTCAGCGTGCGGACGTCGCCGGGCAGCGTCCGGCCGCTCGCCTGCACGTCGGTGACGGGCTGTTCGAGGAGCGCGAAGGGGTGCACCTCGCGGAGCCGGTCGTGGGCGTGGGCGATCGGTCCGCGGTCGCTCACGCGCAGCAGCAGGTAGTCGTCGGCCCGCGGGTCGCCGGCGCGGCGGGCGGCCAGGCCAGCGGCGAGCGCCTCGTCGAACGCCACGTCCTCCACCACCCGCACCTGGCGCGTCGCCGGCAGCGGCACGTGGCGGACCGCGACGGCCCCGCCGGGCCGGTCGGGGAGGTCGACCAGGGCGACCCCTTTGGCGCCGGCCTCGCCGAAGGCGTAGGGGTAGGGGCTGCCCGCGTAGCGCACCCGGTCGAGCCCGGGCAGCGCGCGCGGCGCGTGCAGGTGGCCGAGCGCCACGTAATCGAAGCCCTCCAACGTGCCGGGGAGCACCGCGCCCGCGCCCCCCACCATCACCGCGTCCTCGCCCTCGGGTTCCTCGCCGCCGCCGGCGACGAAGGCGTGGGCGAGGAGCACCGAGGGGACGTCGGGGTCGCGCGCCGCGTGGGCCAGCAGCCAGGCCATCGCCGCGTCGTAGTCGTAGTCGTCCACCTCGAGCGGCGTGCCGGCGCGCTGCGCGAGCGCCCGCACGTGCGGCGGCTTGTGGAAGGGGAGGCCGAAGACGTCGACCCCCGCGATCCGCACCGGCTCGAACGCTCGGTCGAGGTCGTGCCGCACGTGCAGGCCCGCGCCGCGCGCCACCCGCGCGTTCACGGCCAGCCGCACCGCGTGGTCGTGGTTGCCCGGGATGGCGACGAGCGGGATCCGCCGCGCGTCGACGAGCTCGCCCACCACCCAGTCCCAGAGCTCCAGCGCCTCGAGCGACGGGACCGGCGCGTCGAAGACGTCGCCGGCCACGAGCACCGCCGCAGGCTGCTCGGCGTCGACGACGTCGACCAGACGCTCGAGCGCCTCGCGCTGCTGCTCGATCAGCCGGAAGGCGTGCAGGCGTTTGCCCAGATGCCAGTCGGCGGTGTGGAGGAACGTGGGCACGATGGGGCGAGGGTACCTCAGGGGCGAACGGGGTCGGCGTCAGTCTAGGCGCAGCCCCGGGCGCGAGAGCGCACGGGTGGATTCCACCAAAAAGAAGGGAAGGTAGAATGCACCCGGAGGTCGCGATGGCTCTGAACCTCAAGTCCCGCGAGGCCCACGAACTCGCCAAGCAATTGGCCGAGTTGACCGGTCAGTCCATGACCCAGTCGGTGGTGGAGGCGCTCCGCGAGGCCGTGGCGCGCCGGACGCCGCGTGCGACGGCCAAGCGCGAGCTGCTCGAGCGCATCGCCGACCATTGCGCGGCGCTGCCGGTGCTGGACGACCGCACGCCGGACCAGATCCTCGGGTACGACGAACACGGATTGCCGCGGTGACGGTCCTCGACACGTCCGCGCTCGTCGCGGTCCTGGCCCGCGAGCCGCGGGCGCCGGCGCTCCTGGACCGCATCGCTGCCGAGGACGACCTGCGGATCTCGGCGGGCACCCTGCTCGAGGCGCTCGTCGTGCTGCAGGCGCGCTACGGCGACGAGGGGGTGCGCGACCTCCGGCTGCTGCTGCATGCTGCCGGAGCTCGGGTGGTCCCGTTCGACGCGGACCAGGTCGAGCTCGCGCACGCGGGGTTCGTGCGGTACGGGAAGGGCCGCCACCCGGCGGCGCTGAACCTGGGCGACCTGCACGCCTACGCCCTCGCAAAGGCGCACGGTGCGCCGCTGCTGTACGTGGGCGACGACTTCGCGCGCACGGACGTGGCGGCGGCGTAGCGACGTCCCCTCGCTTGCACGCGCCTTTAGAACCCGACCGCCAGGCCCTCCCGCCGCCCGTCCGACGCGCCCAGGAACGCACCATCGTCCAACCGCCAGATCAGCTGCGCACCGCCGAAGAACGTCGGGGCGGCGGGATCGTCGACCCGCACCCGGTGGCCGCGGCGCTCGAGCTCGGCGACGACGTCGGAGGGGACGTTGCGCTCGACGACCACGTCGTTCGCCACGGTCAGCTGCCAGCGCGGCGCGTCGATCGCGGTCTGCGGGTTCTGGCCGAAGTCGTGCAGGCGCACGACCAGTTGGACGTGCATTTGCGCCTGGACGTGGCCCCCCATGACGCCGAACGCCGCGAGCGGCCGTTCGCCCGCGCACAGGAACGCCGGGATGATCGTGTGGAACGGCCGCTTGCCGCCCGCGACCCGGTTCGGGTGGCCGGGCTCGAGGCTGAAGCCGGCCCCGCGGTTCTGGAGGCTGATGCCGGTGCCGGGGACCACGACGCCGGAGCCGAAGCCCATGTAGTTCGACTGGATGAGGGCCACCATGCGGCCCTCCGCGTCGGCGGCGGTGACGAGTACCGTGCCGCCCCGCGGCGGCGTGCCCCAGTCGAAGGCGCTGGCGCGCTGCGGGTCGATGAGCCGGGCGCGCTGGGCCAAGTAATCGGGGTCGAGCAGACGCTCCGCTTCGAGCTCCATCGCCTCGGGGTCGGCGACGTAGCGGCGGGCGTCGGCGAAGGCGAGCTTGAGCGCTTCGATCTGCGTGTGGATCGCGTCCGCCGTGTCGGGGGCGTGCGCCGCCACGTCGTGGTGCGCCAGGATCCCGAGCGCGATCGACGCCACGATGCCCTGACCGTTGGGCGGGAGTTCGACCAGGTCGATGTCGTGGTAGCGCTGCCGCAGCGGCGCCACCCAGGCCGCCCGGTGCTCGGCGAGGTCGTCGGTCCGCAGGGCGCCGCCCTGCGCCACCGCGTGCGCCACCATCCGCTCGGCGAGCGGCCCGCGGTAAAAGGCCTCGCCGCCGGTGGCGGCGATCGCCTCGAGGGTGTCTGCCTGGTCCGGGAAGCGGAAGCGCTCGCCGGCCCGGGGCGCTCGGCCGTCCGGGAGGAAGGCGGCGGCGAAGGCGTCCATGCCTGCGAACGCCTTCGGCGCGCGCGACCAAGAGTCGGCGGTCATCGGCCCCACCGGGAAGCCGTCGCGGGCGTAGCGGGCCGCCGGGGCGACGAGCCGCTCGAGCCCCAGCCGCCCGAAGCGCTCGGTCAACGCCACCCAGGCCGACACCGCGCCGGGCACCGTGACCGGGTCCCAACCACGCGTCGGCATCGCGTTGCGCCCGGCGAGGGTAGCGACGTCGAGGCGCTTGGGGGCGCGGCCGCTGGCGTTGAGGCCGTGCAGCTCCGCGCCGTCCCACACGAGCGCGAAGGCGTCGCTGCCGATGCCGTTGCTCGAGGGTTCGACGACCGTGAGCGCGATCGCGGCCGCGACGGCGGCGTCGACGGCGGTACCGCCCTCAGCGAGCATCTGCAGACCGGCCTGCGCGGCGAGCGGCTGCGAGGTGGCCACGACGTTCGCCGCGAACACCGGCATGCGCCGCGAGGGGTAGGGGAAGTCGAAGCGGAGGGGGTCCATGGGGCTCCTGGCGGACCTCAGCGGCTCCGCGGGTCGAGGGCGTCGCGGAGGCCGTCACCGACGAGGTTGAAGGCGAGCACCGTGACCACGATGCCGACGCCGGGGATCACGCTCAGCGAGCGGGCGCTGTAAAGGTACGTGCGGGCCTCGCTGATCATCGCCCCCCATTCCGCGAGGGGCGGCTGCGCGCCGAGCCCGAGGAACGACAGCGTCGCGGCGGTGAGGATCGAGGTGGCGAGGCGCAGCGAGGCATAGATCAGGATCGGGGAGACGACGTTCGGGAGGATGGCGCGCAGCA
>JARGGE010000253.1 GCA_029210865.1 Trueperaceae bacterium | reverse complement strand
CACTGCGCGAGCCGAGCGCGGAACCAGCGGATGCGGTCGGTGCGAGAGCCTTCCCCGTAGTCGCCGGTCACCGGGGCCGATGCAGAGGTGAAGCGCTGCCACTCGGCCAGCGCCGCCCGGATCCCCGCGTTGGGATCGGACGACGCCCACCACGCCATGCAGAGCACGGCGAGGCGCTGGAGGTCTCGGAGGTTGCCAGGGAGCGCGTTGCGCCGGAGCGCACGCTCGAGCTCCTTCGACCACGGCGCGTCGGCCGGGAGGTCCTCGCGCTGCCGGAGCTCTCTCCAGACGCGGCCCCAGTCGTCCTCGACGTCATCGCGGCACTCGCGGAGCGGCGGCACCGTGACGGAGAGGTGGCTGAGCCGATCGAAGAGGTCCGCGTCGAGGCGCTCGCGCAGCTCCGCGACCGGCAGGTTCGAGGCGCAGACGAGCTCGACCTCGACGCTCTCCTCGCGGTCGCTGCCCACCGGCCGATAGCGTCGCTGGCGGTCCTGGAATACGCGCACCAGCTTCCGCTGCGCGGGCTTCGGGAGATCCTGCACCTCGTCGAGGAAGAGGATGCCGCCGCCGGCCTCGGCGAGGAGCCCGGGGCGGTCGGCGGCGGCGCCCGTGAAGGCGCCCTTGCGGTGGCCGAACAACAGGCTCTCCGCGAGCGCCGAGTCGAGCCCGCCGCACGGGACGGTGACGACCTTCTTCCGCCCCTTGAGGGTCGCGACGATCGTCTCGACGAGGCGCGTCTTGCCGGTCCCTCGCTCGCCGAGGATGAGCAGCGGCGCTCCGATGACGCGCGCGTAGCGGGCGAGGTGTTCGAAGGCCACGCGGCGCGCGGGCGAGCGGGCCTGCGGCTCGTAGACCGCGAGGCCGGGCTCGACGCGCGCGAAGCGGTGGATCTCGGCGAGGTAGGTGGTGATCGAGAAGTCCACCGGGTCGATGCGGGTCCGCCTCGTCTCGCGGCTGAACTGCGACGACCAGAGCTGCGCGCCCTCGGGCAGCGCGCCGCCCGCGTGGAGGATGAGCCACACGCTGTGCATCGCCGGGGTACCGGGCGAGACGTTGATGTGCAGCTCCCCTTCCAAGCTGCGGAGGCGCGGGAGCACCAGCGCGCGCACCTGCTCATAGATCGCGGCGTGCTGTGTCGGATCATCGAGGGGGATCTCGACGACCTCGACCGCCGCGCGCTCGACCGTCGCCGGTGCGGCTCGCTCGCGGCCAGCCTGGACGAGGTAGAGCACGCGCTCGATGCCGATGCGCCGGTTGCGGAGCGCCCGGATCGCGTGCTCGAGGACCTCGAGCCCGGCGCGCTCCGCGTGCCAGCAGAGCAGTGTTCCGGTGCGGCTCATCGGTTCGCTCCCTCGGCGACCACGATGGTGGCGGCCTCGACCTCGGCCATCACCGCGCGCGCCCGCTCGAGCTCATCGGGGGAACGGACGGCGACCACAAGACGTCCGCTCGGCTCGCGGAACACGGGCGGCTCGTAGGCGGTGGCCGGCTGGTCCTTCCCCTCGGCGGGGCGCCGCCGCTCCTTCGCCTTCGAGGCCAGCGTCGGCGCGACCACCAGCCACGTGCAGCGCAGCTCGTGGGCGAGCCGAGGCAGCTCGCCGTTCTCCGAGAGCGCGGGCCGTGGAGCCTCGAGCGAGGCGGCAGAGGCGGCCGCGACCGCGCCGAGGTCCACGTCGATCGACGCCGTGATCTCCGCCTCGACGAGCTGTCCCCGCTGCCAAAGCATCACCGCGCCCGAGAGCGCGCCGAGGCGAGGCTTGGGGTCGAGGCGCCACGCCGCTGCGCGGCGCCAGCCCTCGAGCCGCTCGAGCACCTCCTGCGCGCGCCCATCGGACAAACGCACGCCGAGCTCGAACCCATGGTCCAGCCCGTCGCGCTGCAGGTTCGCGGACATCACGAGCGCCTGCCCCGAGTCGGTCCAGATCGCCTTGGCGTGCAGCCACCGGAAGCCGAGCACGGTGGCTCCGGCCTCAGCCAACGCCGAGAGCGCCTGCATCGACGAGGGGCGCACACGCGCGAGCACCGTGACGTCCAGGCCCTCGCGGGCGCGGGCGCAGAGCCGCCGGACGACCTCGTGGTCCTCGTCCCAGCCGAAGCTGCTGACGACGATGCGCGACCGGGCGCCGTCGATGAGCCGCAGCGCCTCTGCGCGGACGGTGTTGGCCGCCGCGGTGGTCGCGACGACCGCGGCGCCAGCGTCTGGGTGGGCGGCCTTCCCGAGAGGCCGCGTGGCCTTGAAGCGGTCCTTCGGGTCGATCAGCTCGTGCTCGGCCGACTCCCACATCGCCCACTTCAGGTAGCCGGTCACCTCGGTCACCTCCGCCTCGGTGAGCGTGACGGCGAGCTCCTCGTTCCGCTCGAGGGCCTCGGCCGTGAGGTTCGCGGTGAGCAGCATCCCTGCGGGCCGCGTCTCCGGATCGATCACGACGACCTTCGCGTGGAAGTGCGGGGCGGACCGAAAGAGCGCGTGTCCCCCGAGGCGCGTGAGCATCGCCTTGTGCTGCTCGAGGACGCGCTTGTCGAACTCTCCCTCGCCCTCCTCGCGCCCGAGGCGTGCCTCCGAGGCGAGCAGGACGTAGACACGGACACCTCGCGCGGCCGCTTGGTGGATGGCGTCCTCGACCCCCTTGTCGGCGAGCAGGAAGCTCGACATCACGACCTTCTCTCGGGCCTGCGCGAGCAGCGAGACGACGGCGTTCGCCATCTCACGGCTCCGACCAGACTCGAACACGGCGCGCCCTCGCTCGCCGCGCGCGGCCGCGGTCGCGCGCGTGGCGGCCCACGTCGGCGGCAGCTCGCGCTGTCGCTGGTCGATGATCTCGACGAAGGGCTTCTGCCAGCTGGAGTGGTTCTTCGTGGTCATCACAGCCTCCAGTCCTCGGCGGCGACGAGGTGCCACGCGCTCGGTGTCGGTCGATCGGTGCGGGCACGCCAGGCGGCGTCGGCGAGCGCCTGCCTCGTGGGCGTCGATGGGTGGAACTCGGAGAACGGCGCGACCGCCTCGGCCGTCCACGCGCTGAAGCGTTCCGTGGTCGCGTAGTCGCGGACGCGCGCGCGGAGCCGCCACTCCGCCCAGCGCGTGGCGTCCTGGGCCGAGCGTGCTCGCAGCGCGACCCCCTCGACCGTCGTGGCGTCGAAGGCCCCGAGCGACGCGATGTCGGGGCGCCTGAAGGTGACCGCGCGAACGAGAGACTCACGCTCGCCCGCGCTCGCCTCCTCGAAGCTGACCCGCAGCGCACGCGCGGAGGCGTCCCACTGCGACCACAGCCCCTCGGCCTCCAGCAGCTGCATCCAGACGGCGTCGGCGCTGATCTCCGGCGCGTCGACGGCGGCGTTCACGCGAGCGCCACCGAGCGTGCCGTCAACCCGCAAGCGAGCACCCGTGACATCCCACGTCGCGCGGAGCGTCGTCTCAGGGTCCGCCACTTCGCCGTCGGCCTCGAGCTGATCGATGCGGAGCGGCGCGCCGCCGACGAGCGGCGTAGCGACGACGCCGACCGCGTCACGGACCCACCGCGGCAGCTTCTCGAAGGGACGCTCCCGCGCATTGTCTCGCTCCTTGCCCCAGACCTCGTCGTAGGCGGTCGGCTCCACCCATGGCTCGACGCGAAGGATGGGCGCGCCGAGCAGCGGGTCGTCGCTGGCCCAGACCGTCCAGGTGCCGTGCTCCGGGACGAAGACCTGCTTCGTCGCCAGCGCCGTCTCTCCCGCCTCGGTCAGGCGGTACCGGCGGTCCCGCTGCTCGAGGAGCCCGTAGAGCTCCGCGATCTGCAAGAGGCGCTGGGCGACGACGCGGCGCGAGTTGGACTCGAAGAGCAGGTGCCCCGCGACGTCACCGGCGTCGGTCTCCCCGCGCTCTCGCGCCCGCAGGAGCACCGGCATCAGCTCGGCCCGCTTCGCCGCCTTGGCGACCTGGCCGATCACGCGCCAACAACGGACCTCGACCGTGCGCTGTAGGTTGATGCTCTTCATGACCGACCTCCCGTCAGCTGCTGGTCCCAGGCCTCGCGCGAAGCGAACACGCCCAGCGCGCTCGCCTTGGCGCGAGCCATCGCGTTGCGGTCACCGACGACGACCCGCTGGTAGCGCGCGCGGGTGAGCCCGACGTTCAGCCGGTTCGGGCTCTCGAGGAAGCTCGTCGGGCGCGCGCTCGCGAAGGAGAGCACGACCAGATCGGCCTCGTGCCCCTGGAAGCGGTCCACGGTGCAGAGCTCGATCGTGACGTGTGGCCGGCCCTTGGTCCCTCGTGTGAAGTGCCGCATCCCGTTCCCCTGTCGGGTCCAGCGGCGCAGGTGGCCGCGGATCTCGCGCTCCTGGCCTCGGTAGAAGGTCAGCACCGCGACCTCCCACGGGCGACCGTCGCCGCGCGGGTTGTGCTCGGCCCAGGCGTCGAACGCCCGAAGCTCGTCGATCACCGCGCGGGCCTCGGCGGGGTTCGAGTTGAAGCGGCTGTTGAAGCCGCCGCGGACATCCAGCCAGACCGCGCGGCGAGCGTGGCGGCCGTAGCCCCAGGCACGCTCGCCCTCCATGTGGTCCGGGGTGAAGAGCGCCTCGCCCTCGTAGATGTGCTCGTGTGAGAACGCCGCGATCTCGGGGTGCATGCGGTGCTGCGTGCTGAGAAGCACGTGACGCGCTCGAAGCGCTGGGGCAGGCAGCCCGTCGGAGAGCGCGGTCCCCTTCCGCGCGTTGGGGTCGCGCTCGAAGCCATGCCGGAG
>JARGGE010000252.1 GCA_029210865.1 Trueperaceae bacterium | reverse complement strand
CTCACGGCGACCAACAGTAATCGTCTTCTCATGGCGCTGGCCGAGCGCGCCGATCTGATTGTCGATTTCACCGATGTACCGGTGGGCAAACATGTCCTCAGGAACGTCGGGCCGGATGAGCCCTTCGGCGGTGGCGAGGTTGATCACGGCGGACACGCCGTTGTTGACGAGTTTCATGGTGGCCCCGGCACCGAGCGGGCCGCACAGGGTCACGTGCTCACCCATCGCCAGGAGCAGCGGCCGGACGCGCGCGACGTCGGCGGCCTCGCCGCCGACCATGAAGGTGAGGGTCGCGGTCACCGCGTGCGCCGACGTGCGCCCCACCGGGGCGTCGACCATCGCGACCCCCTGGCGCGCGAGCCGGGCGCCGATCCGGCGGGTCTCGGCGGGCAGGATGGTGCTCATGTCGACCAGCGTCGCCCCCGGGGCGATGCCCTCGGCGATGCCGTTCGGCGCGAAGCAGGCCGCCTCGACGATGGCACCGATGGGGAGCATCGTGAAGACCACGTCGGCGCCTCGGGCCGCGGCCGCCAGGCTGTCGGCCGCGACGGCACCGACGTCGACCACGGCCGCGACCGCCGCGGGATCGATGTCGTACACGTGCACGGCGTGCCCCGCCGCGACGAGGTTGCGGCTCATGGCGCCGCCCATCTGCCCCAAACCAACGAACCCAAGGTGCTGCTGCATGCCCGAGGTTAGCCCGCCGCGCGCCGCCCCCGCCGCGACAGGTAGTCGTGCCACAGGAAGCGCGCGGCCACCGCCCGATGCGGCCGCCAGCGCTCCGCGAAGGCGTCCAGCGCGTCCCAGGTCGGGCGCGCCGGGTGCCCCCACAGCTCCTGAACCGCGATCGCCAGCGCGAGGTCGCCGCTCGGCCAGGCGTCGGCGCGGCGCAGCGCGAACAGCAGGTAGACGTCGGCGGTCCAGCCTCCGATGCCGCGCACCTGCACCAGCGCGCGTCGGACCTCGTGGTCGGGCGCGGCGTCGAGCGCGTCCAGGTCGACCGCACCGGCCGCGATCGCCTCGGCCAACCCGCGCGCGTACGCCGCCTTGGGCCGGCTGAAGCCGATCGCGCGGAGGCGCACGTCATCGAGTTCCAGGAAGGCCTCGGGCTCCACCCGGCCGAGCGCCGCCTCGAGCTTACCGAAGGCCGCGGCCGCCGACTCGAGCGACACCTGCTGGCCCAGGATCCCGTGCACCAACCCGGCGAAGCCCTTTGGGTGGCGCCAGAACGGCGGCGGCCCCCAGCGGTGCGCGACGCCGGCCAACACGGGGTCGGCCGCCGCCAACCGGTCGACGGCGAGCGGGTACGTCGTGGGCGTCAGCGCGTCGGCGGGCGCCCCCGGGGCCGTCACGTGCTGGCGGCGTCGAAGACCAGGCGCACGACGGGCCGCTCCGGCCGCCGCCGCGCCACCTCGACGAAGCCCGCCTTGCGGTACATCGACATCGCCCCCGGCCAGAGCCAGGCGTCGGCCCCCGGGGTGGCCTTGTCGAGCGGGTAGGCCTCGAGCGCCGGCGCGCCGTGCGCCCGCGCGAAGGCGATCGCGCCGCGAAGAAGGCCCGTCGCCACCCCCTGCTGGCGGTAGGCAGGCGGCACCACGAAGCAGACGACCGACCAGACCGGCACCTCGTCCACCGCCCTCGCCACCGGCGACCGGCGCAACCGGGGGTAGTCGGCCCGCGGTGCGAGCGCTACCCAGCCCACCGGGACGCCGTCGCGGTAGCCGATGAGGCCAGGGGGCGCATCGGCGTCCACGAGCTCACGTAGCCGTCGGCGGCGGTCCTGCGACCCGGTCATGCCCGCGGGTGGATCGACGGTGCCCGTCTCGCGGTAGTACATGCACCAGCACCCCCGCGCCATCGAACACCCCTTGGCGCCGAAGACCGCCTCGAGGTCGGGCCAGCGCTCGGGGGTGAGCGGGTGCGTGGCGAGCTCCGGGGCCGGCGGCGCGCGTCGGTCGCCCCGCGCGCGCCGTCGCTTCGGCGCGGTGGCCACCTCGGCGACCCGGTGCGCGGCGATCCGCCGGACCAGGCCCACCGGCAGCGGCTCGTCGATCGGGAGGCGCACCGAGCCCTTCCCGCGCGCGTACGGCGCGAGCTCGGCGTCGAAGGCCGCCATGCCGCTGGGCGTGGGGTAGAGGCCGACGTGGCGCGCGTACCCGGCGAAGTGGAGCACGTGCACGCCGTCCAGGTCGAGGGTGGGGATGCCGTACGCGATCGTCTCGGTGGCGCCGGGCACGGCGTCGCGCAGCAGGTCGCGCCACGCCTCGAGCGCCGCCCGCGTCGCCCCCGAGAACCCGGCGACGTAGGCGTCGATCGGGTTGCGCTCGGCCGCGTCGGTCACGGACGCCGCGTGACGGCGTCCGTCACACCGACGCCCCCGCCTCGACGTGCCGCGCGAAGCGGTCGAGGATCGCCTGCCACCCCTGGCGCTGCATCTCGACGGGGTTCGTCGCCTCGGCGTCGAAGGTCTCGCGCACGAGCACCGCTCCGTCCTGGGGCAGGAGCTCGACGAGCACCGTGCGCCCGTCGTCCATCGCGTACGCGATCCGCTCGTGGGCGACCACCTCGGTGTAGGTGCCCTCGAAGTCGAAGCCCATGCTGCCGTCCTTCGCCTCCATGCGCGACGAGAAGGTGCCGCCCACCCGCAGGTCGACGGACGCCGTCGTGGTGTGCCAGTCGTCGGAGGCGGCGTTCCAGCGGACGATGTCGTCCGGCGTGGTCCACGCCTTCCACACGGCCTCGAGGGGGGCGCGGACGGCCGTCTCGATCGTGATCGTCATGGTCGACCTCGCGGGACGCGGCTGGGGGATTCGAGGGCAGCGGCGCGCGCCCAGCGGAACGAGGTCCGGGGCGCCGCGGCCCGGCCGCCGGATGGCCTCAGGATAGGGACCTCGAGCGACGTGCGCGGCCTCCGCGATCACGCGCCGTCCCCTTCCGTGCGGCGGTCGGACGCCCGCGCGCCTAGGGCGCGAAGCGCTCGGCGCGTTTGAAGTAGTGGTAGGTGTTCATCCAGCTGCCGCAGTAGGTCCAACCGTCCTGCTCCAGCTGGGCGCGCCGGCGCGGGGTGCCGAGCTCGGTCACGCGCTCGTAGGCCCAGGGCATGCGCATGCTGGGGTCTTCGGGGCGCCGGAAGTGGAGCACCAGCGGGCCGAAGCCCGTCATCTCCCAGCCCTCGCGACCCATCTCGTCGAGCACGCCGACCTCGTCGAACGCCGTCGCCATCCGGTCCTGGTACTGCCACGTCGCGTTCAGGAACGCCATCTTCTCCTCCACGTCCGCGGCGAAGACCTCCTCCACCGGGCGCTCGAACAGCCAGGCGAGGCGGAACGCCGTGGTGAGGCTCGGCTCGCTCCTCCCGGTCTCGATCGCGGTGACCGCCTGCCGCGACATGCCGAGCCGGTGCGCCAGCTCTTGCTGCGACCAACCGCGCTCGGCGCGGAGCTCTCGGATCCGGTGCTGCACGGTCGACCCCTCGCCCGCCAGGCTACGTCCAGTCGGGGCGTCATGTCAATCCTACTTTGCATAGCGCGCCGACGCGACCATCTCCGCATGGCCGCTGGGTGCCGTGACGTCCTCGGCCCCCGCCGTGCCGCCCGTAGCTAGGCTGCGGGTCTCGCACACGTCCGGGGAGGGCCCATGACCGAGACGAAGCGAGCCACGAAGAAGACGGCGACCGAGGGCTTCACCGCCGAGGAGAAGGCGGCGATGAAGGAGGCCGCCGCTGAGCGCAAGCGCCAGGCGAAGAGCGGCGACAAACGCGAGGCCGGCGAGAAGGACGTGCGCGCCAAGATCGACGAGATGGACGGGCACGACCGCGCCATCGCCGCGGGCCTGCACGCCGTGGTCACCGAGCACGCAGCGCAGCTCGCCCCCAGGACCTGGTACGGCATGCCCGCCTACGCGAACGCCGACGGCAAGGTCGTCTGCTTCTTCCAGGCGGCCACGAAGTTCGGCTCGCGCTACGCGACCCTCGGCTTCCAGGACGCCGCCCAGCTCGACGACGGCGACCTGTGGCCCGCCTCGTTCGCGGTGCTGGCCTGGACGCCCGAGGTGGAGGCGCGGGTCGTCGAGCTGGTGAAGCGCGCCGCGCGATGAACGACGGCGTCGCGCGCTGCTTGGCGAAGGCTGCCACGATCCAGCGGGACGACGTGAACCCCGTCGAGGGGAAGGGGCGGTTGGTGCGGCTGCCGTGAAGCGGGATCGCGGCGTCACACGCCGGCCGTGAGGCCGCCGTCGACCGTGACGATGGAGCCGGTCATGTAGCTCGCGGCGGGCGACGCCAGGAAGAAGGCGACCTCGGCGATCTCGGTGGGTTCCGCGGCCCGACCGAGCGGGATCTTGGCGAGGACCTGCGCGCGGCGCTCCGGGTCCGACCGGGCGGCCGCGGTGAGCCGCGTCGCGACCGTGCCGGGACAGATGGCGTTCACGCGGATCCCGAACGGGGCCAGGTCGAGGGCCGCCGACATCGTCATCCCGATGATGGCGCTCTTGGTGGCCACGTACCCGACCATGTTCCTGCCGCCGAAGGTTCCCGTCACCGAGGCGACGTTCACGACGGCGCCCCGTCGGGCGGCGCGCATGTGCGCGGTGACCTCCTTGCTGACCAGGAAGGTGCCCTTCTGGTTCACCCGCACCTGCTCGTCCCAGGCCTCCTCGGTGAGCGCCTCGAGCGTGCCGCGGTGGATGATCGCGGCGTTGTTGACGAGCGCATCGACGCCGCCCGACGCCGCCAC
>JARGGE010000251.1 GCA_029210865.1 Trueperaceae bacterium | reverse complement strand
GCGCCTTCCGGGCGCCGGGCTACACCGCGGTGTGGACGCTCTTCCTGGTGGTGACGATCGGGATCATGCTCCTCAACTCGATGCTGCCCTTCTACCTCGAGTCGGCGCTACGCCTGCCGGGCGAGGCCCAGACGCTCGTGCTGGGCACCCTGTTCGGGGTGGCGGTCCTCGCCTTCCCGGCCTGGGGGCGGGCGAGCGCCGCGTGGGGCAAGCGCGCCGCGCTGACCGGCGGCCTGCTCGTCCTGGCCGGGGCGGTGTTGGCGCTGGTGGCCTTCGCGCCGGTGGGCGCCGTCTCGCTGCCGCTGCTGGCCCTGACCGCGCTCGCCGGGGTCGGCCTCGCGGCCGTCATGATGCTGCCGTGGGCGATGCTCCCCGACGTGGTGGAGTTCGACGCGCTGGCCGTCGGTCGTCGCCGCGAGGGGCTGCTCTACGCCCTGTTCACCTTCGGCCAGAAGGCGGCGGGCTCGATCGGCGTCTTCGCGAACGCGCTGGCCGCCGCGGCCTTCGGCTACGTGCAGGGCTCGGCGGCCCAATCCGAGGCGACCGTCGCCGGGTTGCGGCTGATGACCGGGCCGGTCGCGGCGGGCGTGTTCGCGGTGGCCGCGGCGCTCGTGTGGACCTACCCGATCACGCGCGCGCGCCACGAGGCCGCCCGCGCCGAGCTCGCGACCCAGGACGCCGCGGCCCAGGACGCAGCGGCCGGGGCCGGGGCGGCGACCCCCGGGGCTCGCCCGCCGCGGTAGCATCGACCGCGATGCGCGAACTGCTGTACGAAGCCGCCAAGCACTTCCGCCGCGGGCGCTCGCTCGCCGAACGCGGCGACGCGCGCGGTGCCACGGTGGCGTACGAGGACGCGCTGCGCGACCTCCACGCCGTGCGCCCGCAGCGGATGCGCGACGTGCTGCTCGCGCAGGTGTACCTCTCGCGCCACCAGCTCGACGGCGACCCGGCACGCCGCGCCAGCGACCTGCGCATGGGCTACGCCTACGCCCGCACCACCGCCGAACCGAACGTGCGCGCCCTCGCCGAGGAGCTGTGGCGGTCCGCCGTCGAGCGGGGTGACCACCGCGCCGCGGTCGCCCCCGTCCGCGCCCGCACGCCGGTGCGGCCCGTCCCGAGCGACGACCGCGACGCGGGCGAGGGCGAGGGTGGCGCCAAGTCGGGCCGGCGTCGCGGGCGGCGCCGCTCCGGCGGCCGGTCCCGCGAGCGCGCCTGACGGTGGGCCCCGCGTCCCCCGTCGCCACGTCCCCGGGCCTAGACTGACCCCATGCCGTCCCCCGATCCCTCGACCCCGGCCCGCGCGCGTCGACCCGAGTTCCTCGCGCTGCTCGAGCGCTTCGTGGCCTGCGAAACACCGACGCACGGCAAGGCCGCGGGCGACCGGATGGCCGACCTGCTCGCCGCGACGCTCGCGGACGACGGTTGGCGCGTCGAGCGCACCCCGCGCCGCGACGTCGGCGACGTCCTGTGCGCCACGCTCCCCGGCGACGGTCGCGACCGCGGCAGCCTGGTGCTCGCCCACTACGACACCGTCTGGCCCATCGGCACGCTGGCCGCGATGCCCTTCCGCGTCGACGCGGCGAGCGACCGCGCGTACGGCCCCGGCACGCTCGACATGAAGGCCGGCATCGCGGCGACGATCCTCGCCGCGCGCCTCCTCGCCGACGCCGGGACGCCGGCCGCGGGCGGCGTGACGCTGCTGATCACCTCGGACGAGGAGACCGGCTCGGCCCACAGCCGCGAACGCATCGAGGCCGAGGCGCGCCGCCACGAGCGCGTGCTGGTGGTCGAACCGGCCCGCGACGACGGTGCCCTGAAGGTCGGACGCAAGGGGGTCGCCGACTACCACCTCGACCTGCACGGCGTCCCCGCCCACGCCGGCAACCACCCCGACGACGGCGCCAGCGCGCTCGTCGAGCTCGCCCACCTGGTGCTGTTCCTGCGCTCGCTCGACGACCGCGACGCCGCGACCACCGTCCACCCGACGGTGGCTCGCGCCGGCGGCGCCGTGAACGTGATCACCGAGCACGCCCACCTCGACGTCGACGTGCGCGTGCTGCGCCTCGACGAGGCGGCCCGCGTCGACGACGCGATCCGCGCCTGGGAGCTGCGCGACCCGCAGGTGCGGCTCGAGGTGGCGGGCGGCCTCAACCGCCCGCCGATGGAGCCGACGGCGGCCAACCTGGCGCTGTTCGAACGGGCGCGGGCGCTCGCCGGCACGTGGGGCGCGACGCTCGAAGGCGCCGTCGTCGGCGGCGGCTCGGACGGCAACTTCACCTCGGCGCTCGGCGTGCCCACCCTCGACGGGCTGGGCGCCTGCGGCCGCGGGGCCCACGCGCGCGACGAGCACGTCCGCATCGGCGACACGCTCGACCGGGTGGCGCTCCTCGCCGCCCTGTTGACGCAGCCGTGATCGCCTGGCTGGCCGCCCTCGCGGCCGGCGTCCTCGTCGCGGTGGCGCTCCCGCCGAACGGCGTCTGGCCGCTCGTCCTCGCGCTCGCGGTCCCGTTCGCCCTGACCGCCCGCGCCGCGAGCGTCCGCGCCGCCTTCGGGGTCGGGGCCGCCTTCGCGCTCGGCTTCTTCGCGGTGTACGTCGCCTGGCTGCCCCGCAGCTTCGCCGACCCGGGCCTGCTCGGCCCCTGGTTCTGGGCGTTGCACCCGTTCCTGCTCGCGATCCTCGCGGTCATGTGGGGGCTGGTGACCGCCTTCGCCCGCGCGCTCGGCGGTCGCGGCGCCGGCGCCCTGCTGCTGCTCCCACCGTACTGGGCGGTGGGCGAGGCGCTCCGCGCCAGCGGCTACTTCGCCTTCCCCTGGGGTGCGCTCGGCTACGCCTGGCTCGACACCCCGGTCGCCCAGACGGCCGACGTCCTCGGCGTCCCCGGGCTCGGCCTCCTGGTCACCGCGTCCGCCGCGCTCCTCGCGCTCCCCTTCGCCCCGCGCCGGACGAGCGGCTTCGGGGGCGCCTCGCCGCGGCGGGCGCCCGCCGCCGAACGCGCGCTCGGGCCGCTGCTGGCCTTGGCCCTGCTCGCGGGCGCCTGGGTCTGGGGCAGCCTGGCGGTGGGGCGCCACGACGTGCCGGCGGAGCGGACCGCGCTGCTCGTGCAGGGCGACGTCGACCCCTTCGGCCGCGCCGTGGCGGCCAGCGACGACCTCACCGTCCACGTCGACCTGACGCGCCAGGCGGTGGCGCGGATGGCGGCGCCCCCCGACCTGGTCGTGTGGCCCGAGGGGGCGGTGACGGGGTTGCCGCTCGACGGCGCGCGCGGCGCCCCCGGCCGCGCCGCCGTCCAGGCGGCGGCACCGTCGGCGACCTTCGTGGTGGGCGGGCGGGCGGTCGCGCCGGGGGGCTCGGCCAACGCCGCGTTCGCGATCGCCGACGGTCAACCGTGGGGGCGCTACGACAAGTTCGTCCTGGTGCCGTTCGGGGAGCGTTGGCCGCTGCTCGAGACGGCCCCCGGCCTGTACCGCGCCGTCTTCGGGCTGCTGGGGCTGCCGATGCTCGTCAACACGGTGCCGGGCGCCGGACCCGAGCCGCTCGCGAGCCCGCTCGGCCCGCTGGGGGTGGCCATCTGCTACGAGAGCGTCTTCCCGACGGTGAGCGCCGCGATGGCGCGCGCGGGCGCGGGGGTGCTCGTCGTCATCACGAACGACGCCTGGTTCGCCCGCGGCGACGGCGCCCGTCAGCACCTCGACATGGGCCGCTTCCGCGCCATCGAGACGCGCCGTTGGCTGCTGCGCGCCGGCAACGACGGCATCACCGCGGTCGTCGACCCCTACGGCCGCGTGGTCGAGGAGCTCCCCCGTGGCAGCGCCGCGACGCTCGCGGTCCGGTACGGCACCAGCGAGGTCGTCACCCCCTTCGCGCGCCACGCCGACCGCCTCCCCTGGGTGTTGGCCGGCCTCGTGCTGCTCGTCACGCCGGTCGCGCTCGCGCGCCGCGGCCGCTGAACCCGATCGAACGCGTGGGGCAAGGCCTTCGCACGCGGCGCCGGGCCCGCACCTGGACGCGCCACCGGCGCGGCGCTATCATGCGCCCCCGATGAACCTCGTCCTCGTCGGCGGAGGGGAGATCGGCACCCAGATCGCCGATGCCCTCCACCGCTCCCACAACGTGACCGTCCTCGACGTCGACGAGGCCCGGGCGGACGCGTTCCAGGCGCTCGACGTCCGCTTCGTGCGCGGCAACGGCGCCGACCCCGACGACCTCCGCGCCGCCGGTGCCGACAAGGCCGACGCCTTCGTCGCCTGCACCCTCAACGACGACATCAACGTGCTCGCCTGCCTGGCGGCCAAGGGGCTCGGCGCCAGGGAGACCATGGCCTTCGTCACTCGCCAGCGCTACGTCGACGCCTTCCGACAGCGCGGCGCGATGGAGTCGATCGGGCTGTCGATCGACCGCGTGCTCTGGCCGCAGCGCACCCTCGCGCGCCAGATCGTCGAGATCGTCCGGGTGCCGCGCGCGCTCGACTCGGCTTCCTTCGCCGGCGGGCGCATCCGCATGATCGAGTACCGGCTCGCGCCGGGCGACCCCTACCTCGGCGAGCCGCTCGCCCAGGTCGACCTGCCGGAGGGGGCGCTGGTGGTCGGCGCGATCCGCGAGGACGCGTTCGCCATCCCCTCCGGGACCACCGAGTTGCACGCCGGCGACAAGGTGGTCTTCATGGGGACGCCCGAGGCGGTGCGTCGGCTCGAGGGCCGGTTCGCCCCGTCGCGCCGCCGGCAACGGGTGGCGGTCGTCGGCGGC
>JARGGE010000250.1 GCA_029210865.1 Trueperaceae bacterium | reverse complement strand
AGGAGGAGCGCGGTGACCTCGATCGTCGTGTAGGTGGTCGGGTCGTCGTCGAGTGCCGTCGGGGCCTCGGCGAGGGTCTCGGCGGCGGTGGCGTCCTCGCCCGTCGTCGCCGGTTCTTCCGGCTCGGTCGCGTCGGCGACGCTCGGCAAGAGGCTCGGCTGGGTGGCGAGGTCGACGCCGCTCTCGGGCACCGAGGTGCGGCGCTCGCGGGCCGCGGTGCCCAACGCCGCGACGTCGGCCTCGATGGCCTCGACGGCGGCGATGACCGCGGCGGGGTCACCATCGACCAGCGCAACGGCCGCATCGACGAAGCCCTGGTTGAGGGTCCCGGCGGCGCGCGGCGAGTCCTGCACGAGCAGGAAGGTGCCGTAGGCGCGGGCGATCGCGCGGTACGCGGCGCCCGGGCTCGTCGCGACGAGCTCGCGCGCGAGGGCGAGCTGGGCCTCCATGGCGGCGGCGGCGCCCGTCTCGACGTGGAAGCGCAGCGTCGCGGCCGGCTGGGCGGGGTCGGCCAGGGCCGCCCGGTCGGCCTCGGTGAAGCCGACGTCGTCCGCCACCCGCAGCAGGCGCTGGCGCGCGACGTCGAGGTCGCCGTCGAGCGCGGCGATCAGCGCGGCCTCATACGCGAGCCGCTGGAAACCGCCGGCGAGCACCGCCGCCTGGACGGCGAGGTCGTCGGCGCTGCCGTTCGTGATGGCCGTCCGCGCCCGCTCGAAGACGCGCTCGAGGGCGCCGACGAGGTTGGTGCCGGTCGCGTCGCGCGAGAGCGTGAGCAGCGCGTTGAAGGCCCGATCGATCCCTTCCCGGGCGGTGACCGGGTCGTCGGCGACGCTGGCGACGGCCGAGTCGAGCCCGGCCACGGCGATCCCGTAGCGCTGGAGGTACGCGTCGTGGTCTTGCGCCCAGGCTGACGTGGCGAGCGCGATCGCGAGGGCCGCGGCCAGTCCGAGACGAAGGGTGCGAGCGTTCATCGTTCCTCCTCCAGCGCTGCGAGCGCTGCGTAGACCGCGCCGAGGTTCAGGTCGACGGCGCCCGTCAGAGCGAGCCAATGCGGATGCGTGGGTACGGCGACCAGGCGCCCGTGGGGCGCGTCGATCGCGATGGTGCGCAACGCGTCGCGGCGCTCCAGCAGGCTGGCGCCGGCGGCCAGGAAGCGGCCCAGGCGGACCGGATCGGGCAGGCGCCCGCGCACCTGGAGCAGGCGACCAGCTTGGTCGAAGCGCCCCACGCCGTGGACGCCGTCGATGGCCGCCAGCCGAGCGAGGAGCGCGTCGCCGTCGACGGCGCGGACGGCGGCGGCTGGCGTCGGTGCGGTGGTGACGGTCTCGACGGTCTCGACGGTGACCGATCCGGCGGCCACGGGGACCTCCTCGACGCCCACGGCCGTGTCCGCCGGCTCGGCGTGCGCCCTCGCGGACGCGTCGGCGGCCTCGGGGGACGCCATCGCGGCGGTTCGCGCGGCGCGGACCTCGCTGGGTCGGGCGCCCCGCGGCGTCCAGCCGGCCACGTCGCGGGCGATGCGCCGCAGGGCGCGACGCAACCCCGGATCGGGGACGACGCCCTTCAACTCGCGGTACACGCTCTTCGTCAGCACGGACGCCATCTCCTTGGCCTCGATCTCGTCGCCGGAGCGGTGGTGCCGCTCGAGCGCGCGATCCAGGACGCGGGTCGCGGCTCGGCCGGGCAGCAGCGCGCTCAGCGCGGCTCGCGTGCGTTCGTACACCGCGTTGGGCATCTCCGCGTCCCCCGTCCGCACGTCAGCACCGGTCCACGCATCGTCCGGCCGCGACCTGCGCTTCGCCATGCTACCGGCGGTGTCGGACCCGCGCCGGTGCGCCTGCCCGACGCTGCGGGCTCCTCGGACGCCTTCGCTCACCATAGAGGGCCGTGCCCGACGGGGCTGTGAAATCCTCGTCCGGTCGGCGCCGCCCCACGGCGTCGGTTCGGACCGCGCTCGTCGAGGTTCACGCGATGGCACCGGCGACGGCGTCCGGCTCGTGCGCGAGGGCGGCGGCGACGCCGCCGACCACCTGCAGCGCCCGTCCGTAGCGCAGGCGCGCCGGGCCGATCAAGGTCAGGGTCCCGCCCAGCGTCGCGTCCCAGCGGGTTGCCACCGCGGCGATCCCCTGGTCCCAGGCGAGCACGAGGTCGCCGACCTGCGGCTCGGCCCCGGTAGGGCGCTCGACGCGCTCGACGACGAGCCGCACGAAGGCCGGATCGCGCGCCTCCGGTTCGTTCAGCACGTTGGAGAGGCCGGCGGACGCGACCCGGGGCGGCGTCACCTCGGGCCAGGCGTCGCGGATCGCGCGCAAGGTGCGCGCCAACTCGGGCTCCGCGGTCGCCGCCAGCGCCGCCAGGGCGTTGGGGATCTCGGCGACCGGGAGCGTCAGCTGCCGCAGGTGGCGCTCGGCGTCGCCGAGCACCTCGTCGTCCGGCGCGGGCTCCAGGTCGACGCGCACCTGCCGGACCAGGCCGTTCGCGAGGACGACGACGGCGAGCAGCGCCCGGGCGTGGAGCATCGACAGGTGGATCTCCAGGGCGTGGACGTTCGGATCGGCGGCGACCCGCACGACGACCGCGTACCCCGACAGCTCGGCCGCGACGCTCGCGAGCTGGTGCAAGAGCACGTCGCCGTGCGCCCCGGCGAGCCGTCGCCGCAGCGCGTCGCGGGCGATTTCCGGGAGCGGTTCGGGGGGGAGGAAGGCGTTCGCGTAGCGGCGGAAGCCGAGGGCGGTGGGGATGCGGCCCGCCGACGTGTGCGGCTGGTGCAACAGGCCGGCCTCCTCGAGCGATCCGAACGCGCTGCGGACGGTCGCGCTCGAGACGTCGAGCTCGGCCGCCACGGTCGCCGACGGCACCGGGCGCGCCGTGCGCACGTAGCGGTCGGCGACGAGGTTCAGGATGCGTTCGGCGCGGTCGCGCATGGAGCGGAGGTTACCATCCGTCCCGCGCCGTCGGCGTCCCTCACGGTTCGCCGGCCGGCCGTTCGGCCAGCTCGCGGACGCGCGCGACCGCGGCGAGCGGCACGGGCATCACCGAGAGCCGGTTGCCGCGTCGGAGGAGCGGCAGGTCGAGGGAGGCCAGGACGGGGTCGGCGCGCAACTCGTCGAGCGGCACGAGCCGCGGCAGACGCGCCACGGCGCGCACGTCCACGAGCATCCAGCGCGGCGCGTCCGGCGCGCTCTTGGGGTCGTGGTACGCGGAGGCGGGGTCGAACTGACTCGGGTCGGGGTAGGCCGCGCTCGCCACCTCGGCCAACCCGACGACGCCGGGCGGGGTCGCGTTCGAGTGGTAGAAGAGCACGGGATCGCCGACGCGCATCTCGTCCCGCATGTAGTTCCGCGCCTGGTAGTTGCGCACGCCGTCCCACGGCGTGGTGCGCCCGGGCGCCCGCCACAGATGCTCGAAGCCGAAGGTCGCGGGCTCGGATTTCACCAGCCACGCGCTGCGCTCAGCCATCGGTCCCTCCCGCGCGCCGGGCGTGTCGGACGCGGCGCGCGCTCACTCCCATTCGATCGTCCCCGGCGGCTTGGACGTCACGTCGTAGACCACCCGGTTCACCTCGGGCACGGCGTTGACGATGCGGCTCGACACCGTCGCGAGGAACTCGTGCGGCAGGCGAGCCCAATCGGCGGTCATGCCGTCGACCGACGTCACCGCGCGCAAGGCGACCGTGTGGGCGTACGTGCGCTGATCGCCCATCACGCCGACCGAGCGGATGGGGGTGAGGACGGCCAGCGCCTGCCAGGTGTCGCGGTAGAGGTCGAACTCGCGCAGCGCGCTCACGAAGAGGTCGTCGACGCGCTGCAGGACGGCGAGGCGCTCGGGGGTGACCTCGCCGAGGATGCGGATCGCCAACCCCGGGCCCGGGAACGGATGGCGGTCGCGCAGGTGCGGCGCGAGGCCGAGCGCCTCGGCGACCTCCCGCACCTCGTCCTTGAAGAGGGTCCGGAAGGGTTCGATCAGCTCGAAGCCGAGGTCGGCGGGGAGCCCCCCGACGTTGTGGTGCGACTTGATGTTGGCGGCGCCGTGGCCGCCCGCCGATTCGATCACGTCGGGGTAGAGCGTCCCCTGCGCCAGGAAGCGGATGGGGCCGTCCGCCTGCAGGCGCTGGGCCTCGGCGGCGAACACCTCGATGAAGGTGCGGCCGATCGCCTTGCGCTTCGCCTCGGGGTCGGCGACCCCGACGAGCGCGGCCAGGAAGCGCTCGGCTGCGTCGACCCGGACGAGCGGCACGTCCAGGCCGCGCAGCGCCCGCTCGACCTCGTCGCCCTCGCCCAGGCGCAGCAAGCCGGTGTCGACGAACACCGGGACCAGGCGTTCGCCGATCGCGCGATGGAGCAGCAAGCCGAGGGTCGTGGAGTCGACACCGCCGCTGATGCCGAGGAGCACGCGCTCGTCGCCGACCCGTCGCCGCACCTCGGCGACGGCGTCGTCCACGATGTGGGCCGCCGTCCAGTCGCGCGGCACGCCCGTCGCCTCGACGAAGCGCTCGACCAGCGCCAAGCCCTTGGGCGTGTGGCGCACCTCGGGGTGGAACTGGAGCGCGTAGCGGCGGTGCGCGACGTCCTCCATCGCGGCGACCGGCGTGTCCGCCGTGCGGGCGGTGACGACGAAGCCGGGCGGTGGGGTCGCCACCGAGTCGCCGTGGCTCATCCAGGCGACGAACTCGCCCTCGACGCCGTCGAAGAGGGCGCCACCGTACGCGTCGAGCGCGGCCTTGCCGTACTCGCGCACGTTCGAGGGGTGCACCTCGCCG
>JARGGE010000024.1 GCA_029210865.1 Trueperaceae bacterium | reverse complement strand
GGCTCCATCGTCAACGTCGCCAGCCTGGTCGCGACCATCGGCCAGCACCACGCCACCACCTACGTCGCCACCAAGGGCGCGGTGAAGTCGTTCACCAAGGCGCTCGCCGTCGACGAGGCGGTCCACGGCGTCCGCGTCGCCATCCCGCGCAGGTCGGCGAGCCGACGCGCGCCGTGGCCGTGGATCCAGATGCCAGCGCAGAAGAAGAGCGTGCCCTTCAGGAAGGCGTGGTGGACGAGGTGGACGAGCGCCCCGGCGGTCGCGGTCGCGCCGACCAGCGAGATCGCGAGCGTCAGGTAGCCCATCTGGCTGATCGTGGAGTAGGCCAGGCGGCGCTTCAGGTCGGGCTGACCGAGCGCGAACAGCGCCCCGACGAGCACGGTGGTGGCGGCGACGGCGCCCAACCAGGGCAGGACGCCCAGCGCGCGCAGGCGATCGGCCCCGAAGACCTCGAACACCACGCGCAGGATGCCGAAGGCGCCGGCCGCCACCATGACGCCCGACAACAGCGCCGAGAACGGCGCCGGCGCGGCCGGGTGCGCGTCGGGCACCCACCCGTGCAACGGCACGAGCGCCGCCTTGACGCCGAAACCCGCCACGAAGCACCCGAAGGTCCACCGCAGCACCTCGGGAGCGACGCCGGCGGTCGCCAGCCCGCCGGGCGTGAAGGTGAGGTCGCCGACGAAGGAGTACGTCAGCAGGACCCCCATGAGCACCAGGCTCCCGCCGATCAGGACGTAGGCGATGTACTTGGCGCCCGCCGCGAGCGCTGCCGGCGTCCGCTCGTGCACCACCAAGGCGTACGTGAGCACCGAGAACGCCTCGTAGAACAGCAGGAACGTGATCAGGTTGCCGGCGTAGGCGACGCCGAGCGTGCTCGCGAGCGTCGCCATCAGGAACCCGAAGAAGCGCGCCCGGCCGGGTCCCTCGGGGAGGTAGCCGAACGCGTAGACGGACGCGAGCAGCGCGAGGCCCGCCACGGTGGCGCCGTAGAGGGCGCCGGCCGCGTCGACGCGAAGCTCGAGCCACAGCTGCGGGGTCATGTGCAGGACGAACACGGTGGGCTCGAGGAAGCCCAGGACCGCTGGCACGAAGGCGAGCGTGACCGCGAAGGTGGCGCCGACCACGCCCGCGAGCGCGCGCGCCGCGGCCCGCGGGCGCTTCAGGGCGAAGGCCGCGATGCCGAGCAGCGGCAGCAGCACCGCCACGAGGGGCCAGAGCGACACCACCGCGGTCACGGTGGCCGGCCCAACGCCGATCGGCCCGCCGGTCACGGCACCACCGCGGGAACCGCGAACGCGCGTTCGACCGCCACCTGCGCCACCGAGAAGGGCATGCCGGGCACCTGCGTCGTCAAGCCGAGCAAGAGCACGTAGGCCGCGCAGATCAGGATGGGCACGAGCAGCAACGGCGGAGCCTCGTGGACCCCCTCGTCGCCACCGTCCGCGCGCCGGAAGTACGCGAGGTGGACGATCGGGAACCAGTAGGCGGCGTTGAGCAGCGAGCTGACCAGCATGACGCCGACGAACACCCCCGCGCCGGCCTGCAGCGCGCCGAGCGAGAGGTACCACTTGGTGACGAAACCCGCGAACAGCGGCACGCCGACGAACGAGAGCGCGGCGATCGTGAAGGCCGCCATCGACCACGGCATGCGCGCGCCGATGCCGGCGAGTTCGCTCACGCGGGTCTTGCCGGTGGTGCGCTGGATCGCGCCGACGACGAAGAACATCGTGATCTTCGCGAAGGCCTGGTGGGCGACGTGCAGGATCGCGGCCGTCGCCGCGAACGGGGTCAGCAGCGCCGCGCCGAGCACGATGTACGAGAGCTGGCTGATCGTCGAGTACGCAAGCCGGCGCTTGAGGTGGTCCTGGGTGAGCGCGATCGCCGAGCCCGCGAGGATCGTGAAGGCGGCCAGCCACGCCAGCGGCGTCGCGAACCCGAGGTCCTGCAGCAGCTCGACCCCGAAGACGTTGTAGATGACGCGCGTCACCCCGAAGGCGCCCACCTTGACGACCGCCACGGCGTGCAGCAGCGCGCTCACGGGCGTGGGGGCCACCATCGCGAGCGGCAGCCAGCCGTGCAGCGGCATGATCGCCGCCTTGACGCCGAAGCCCACGATCAGCGCCGCGAAGATCGTCGCCAGCGTGGCGCCGCCCGCGTCGGCCGGCAGGATGCCGGGCTGCGCGAGGGTCAGGGTGCCGGCCGCGTCGAAGGCCATGACCGAACCGAGCAGCACGAACCCGCCGCCGATCAGGGTGTAGGTCAGGTACACGCGACCGGCGCGCAGGGCCTCGGGCGTCTCGGCGTGGACGACGAGCGGGTACGTGCAGATGGTCAGGGTCTCGTAGAAGAGGAAGAAGGTGAGCAGGTTCTCGGCGAAGGCGACCCCGACCGTCGTCGAGACGCACAGGGCGAAGAAGCCGAAGAAGCGGGAACGGTCGGGCTCGCCCCGCATGTAGCCGATCGCGTAGATGGTCGTGAGCGTCCACAGCGTCGAGGACACGAGCGCGAAGAACATGCCATACGCGTCGGCGCGGAAGGCGATCCCGATCCCGGGCGTGAAGGCGACGACGTCGAAGGTGTAGACGACGCCGCGCAGGGTTCCCGGGAGCATCGAGAGCACCAGCGCGAGCTTGACGGCCGCCGCGGACAGGCTCCAGAAGCGGCGCCAGAAGGCGTTGCGGCCGGCGGCGAACACCAGCCCGGCGCAGGCGAACGAGATCAGCGGCGCCAGCAGTGGACGGGGATCGACGACGCCCACGTCACGGCCCCCCCACCGGCAGCACGCCGGCGACCGCCGGTTCGACGAATGCCAGGGGCGCGCCGCCGAGGAGGCCGAGCACCAAGCACGAGGCCGCGAGCAGCAGGAGCGGCGCGCGCATCGACCACGGGACCTCGGTCGCCTCGGCCACCCGCGCGTGGACGGGGGCCTGGAAGTAGAGGGCGTTCACCATGCGGATGTAGTAGACGAAGATGAAGAGCGCGCCGAACACGAGCGCGAAGCCGAACGGCGCCCGGTCCGCCTCGAAGGCGCCCAGCGCGATGTACCACTTGCACAGGAAGCCGGCGGTGGGCGGCAGCCCGACGATCGAGACCGCGCCGATCGCCATCACGGCGGCCGTCTGCGGCATCGCACGGGCGACGCCGCGCAGGTCGCTGAGCGTCCGGAAGCCGGTCTGGTGGATGAGCGCTCCGGCCGCGAGGAAGAGCGTCGTCTTGATCAGCGCGTGGTTGACGACGTGGACGCTCGCACCGACCGCCGCGTAGGGCGCCGCGAGGCCGAAGCCCAGGACGATGTAGCCGACGTTCGAGATGGTCGAGTAGGCGAGCATGAGCTTCAGGTCGTCCTGGAAGATCGCCAGGAACGCCCCCATGACGATCGAGACGGCCCCCAGCCAGGCGAGCGCGAGGTGGAACCCCGCCAACGGCACCGCGTCCGCGGCGTGGAACAGCTGCACCACCCGCACCAGGCCGACGATGCCGGTCTTGACGACGAGGCCCGACAGGACCGCGCTGACGGGGCTCGGCGCGATCGCGTGCGCGTCGGGAAGCCACACGTGCAGCGGGAAGACCGCCGCCTTGACCAAGAAGGACGTCACGAGCGCCGCGAAGGCGATCAGCACCGGCCCCCGCGCGACGTCGGGGCCCAGGCGGGCGGCGACGTCCGCCAGGTTGAGGCTGCCGGTGAGCACGAAGAGGAGCGCGGTCCCGAGCAGCGCGAGGAGCGAGGCGACCGCGCCGAGGAACAGGTACTTCAGCGCCGCCCACGCCGCCACCCCGCGACCGCCCACGGCGACCAGCGCGTACGACGAGAGCGAGGTCACCTCCATGAAGACGAACAGGTTGAACAGGTCGCCGGTGATCGAGAACCCGATCATGCCGCCCATCACCAGGAGCAGGAGGGCGTAGAAGGCGCCCCAGCGCGCCGGCTCGAGCGAGACCACCACGTAGCGCCACGAGAACGGCACGATGACCGCGAAGAGCAGGCTCAGCGGCAGCACCCACGCAGCGAAGCGGTCGAAGCGCAACTCGATGCCGTACGCCCCCGACCAACCGCCGATCGCGTAGGTGAACGCGCCCGCCTCGGCGACGTGAGCGACGAGGCCGACGGTCACGGCGACGGTGGCGAGGACGACGCCCCAGGCCCACGGTCCCGTCCACCGCGGCGAACGCGCGGCGAGGACCGGCGTCAGCGCGGCGCCGACGAACGGGAGCGCGACCGCCCAAGGAAGCAGCTGCTCCCAGGCGACGCTCACGGCCGCTCCTTCAGCTCGTCGACCTCCAGGGTGCCGTAGTGGGCGTAGATCTGCACGATGAGCGACAGCGCGACCGCGGTGACGCTCACCACGACGACGATCCCGGTGAGCACCATCGCCTGCGGGATCGGGCTCGCGAACGGGGGCTGCGCGCCGGCCACGAGCAGCGGCGGGTCGCCGCCCTCGACCATCCCCGACGTGACGATGAAGGCGAAGACCGAGGTCTCCATGACGTTGAGCCCCAGGAGCTTCTTGAGCAGGTTGCTCTTGGCGACCAGCATGTAGAGCCCGATGCAGAACAGCGCCGCCACGGCCACGTAGTCGAGGTCGACCCCGAACGGCGCCACGCTCACGCCTCCATCGTCTGGAAGAGGCTGCCGAGGATGACGCCGCCCCCCACCGCGATGGCGACCTCGAGCGCGAGCGCCATCGCCTCGCGCACGGCGTGCAGCTCGGGTGCCTGCGGGAAGCCGAGGAACGACCCCGTCAGGGCCCAGCCGAGCGCCGCGACCGCAGCGAACGTAAGGGGCGCGGCGGCCTGGAGCCACGGTCGGGCCCGTTCCGGCACCAGGCGCGCCGCGCCGCGCCGCCCGAGCACCAACCCGAGCGCGACGAACAGGGCGCCGAACAGGGCACCGGCCTGGAACCCACCTCCGGGCGACACGTGCCCGCGGAACAGCAGCGCGATCGCGAAGAGGGCGATGAAGGGCGCGAGCAAGCGCACCACGAAGAGCACGACCGGGCTCACCGGCAATGCCTCGGGCGCGTCGGCCACCGAGCCCGCGCGCGGCAGCGCGAGCACCGCGGCCAGCGCGGTGAAGATGACGACGACCTCGACCATGGTGTCGAAGCCGCGGTAGTTCAGGAGGACCGCGCCGACCAGGTTGCGCATCCCGGTCTCCTCCACGCCACGCTCCACGTAGCGGGCGCCCACGTGGTCGTGGATCGGCGCCTCGGGGGCGTCGTGCGTCGGCAGCCCCTGCACGCCGATCGCCAGCGTCGCCGCCACGACCACCACCAGCGCGAGCGCCCAGCCCTTCACCGGCGCTCCTCGCGCCGGGTGCGCGCGACCGCGATCAGGAAGAGCACGGTGGTGACCCCCGCGCCCACCGCCGCCTCGGTGATCGCGACGTCGGGCGCGCCGCGGTGCTGCCAGACCAGGCACAGCGTCAGCCCGTACATCGAGAAGAGCACGACCGCCGCGACCAGGTCGCGCGCCCGCGCGACCGCCAGGGCGGTCGCGAGGAGCAGCGCCAGCATGACCGCGTCGAACAGGTCGCTCATGGGGCCCCCGCGTCGCGTCGCTCCGCGCCGCGCCGCCAACCCGCCGCCGGCGCTCGGCGCCACGGCTCCAGACCCGTGCGGTACGCGGAGCGGGCCAAGGCGTGGGCGGCCGTCGGCGCGGTCACGAGGACGAGCGCGACGAGCAGCAGCAGCTTGAGGTCGCCGAACGAGAAGCCGCCCTGCAGGGCCAGCGCGACCAGGATCGCGCTCGCACCGACCGAGTCGCACTTCCCGGTGGCGTGCGCGCGGCTGAACAGGTCCGGGAGCCGCACGAGCCCGAGCGTCCCGCCGGCGACGAACGCCAGCCCCACCGCCAGCAGGAGCAGGCTCGCGAGGTCGAGGGCGAGCGTCATCGCGGCCCCTCGGAGAGGATGCGCCCGCGCTCGACCAGGCGCGTCGCCGCGAGCGTCAGGACGAAGTTCAGCAACCCGTACACGATGGCCACGTCGATCAGGTAGTCGTGGCCCGCGATGACCGCCAGCAGGACGAGCACCACGAGCGCCTTGGTGCCGACGACGTTGACCGCCAGGATCCGGTCTTGCAGCGTCGGTCCGCGGTCGGCCCGCCACAAGCAGACGAAGGCCAGCAGCAGCAGGACGATGGCGGCGCCCCACAGCACGTCGGTCACGCGGTCGTCCGCCCCTCGAAGAGCCGCGCCACGTCGCGCGCGAGCGCGCCGCCGCGGACCTCGTCGGCGAAGGCGGCGTCGAGGCAGTGGACGACGAACGTGTCGCCGTCGGCGTCGACCGTGAGGGTCCCGGGCGTCACCGTGATCGCGTTCGCGTACACGACGCGTGCGGCCTCGTCATCGAAGGCGACCGTCTGGGTGACGACCTCGGGGTCGATCGGCAGCCGCGGGTCGATCACGACGCGCAGGACGTGCACGGCGGACGCGATCATGCGGCCCGCGTGCGCCCAGGCGAACGCGACCCACCGCAACGGGTGGACGAGCGAGACGAGCGGGCCGGCGTGCGGCCACAGGAAGCGCTCGGCCCACGCGCCCACCAGCAGCGCCGCCACCGCGCCCACGAGCACGTCGATCAGCGACGCGGGCACCACGACGACGCACCAGAACGCGAACAAGGCGGCGGTGGTCTTCACGGTGCGCATCTTCCGGGTCCCGTCACGAACGCGAGAGGGGCTCGGGCCGAAGGTCGAACCGGCGGTCGAACGCTTTCGCGAAGATTCGCACGAACTCGGTTGGGTGCGCCAGGGACGGATGTCGCATCGCCGCCGGCGGCGACCGCGCCCGACTGGTGCCCATGACGAAGGATCCCCGCCTCGCGGCGGGGATCCCCTTCATCGTGGTGGAGCTGAGGGGATTCGAACCCCTGACCTTCTGAATGCCATTCAGACGCGCTCCCAACTGCGCCACAGCCCCACGCGTGCGTGAGCGAACCGAAGTGTACCGGCGGTTCCCGGGCCTGTCAACCGAAACCGCGCGGACCGAGGGCGGCCCGCGCGGCGGATCGTGCGAAGGACGGGCTTCAGGCCTTGCTGGCGTCGCGCGCGGCGCGGGCGGCGGCGCGGTCTGCTTCCTGGCGGCCGACGTCGGTGCGCAGGCGGGCGGCCTTGCCGCGCAGCTCGCGCAGGTAGTAGAGCTTCGCACGCCGGGTGCGGCCGCGCTTGACGACCTCGATCGCCTGGATCAGCGGCGAGTTGATCGGGAAGACGCGCTCGACGCCTTCGCCGCCCGAGACCTTGCGGACGGTGATGGTGGAGCGAGCGCCGCGACCGTTCTTGCGCGCGATGACGACGCCTTCGAACGCCTGGATGCGGGTGCGGTTGCCTTCGACGACCTTGTAGTCGACCCGGATGGTGTCGCCGGTGTCGAACTCCGGGTGGTCGTCGCGCAGGGCAGGCTGTTCGATCGAGCGCAGGATGGCGCCTTTGTTGTACTTCATGGTCATCTCCAGGGGCCGGTGTGGCAGGTGCCGCGGGGGCGGTCGACCGACGCCGGGGCGCACGGCCATTCCGCGGGGCAGATGCTCCACGGCCAAGCCTCGAGAGCATAGCGCATCGGAGCCCCTCGACGCAACCGGGTGGTTGGCTTCAGGTCTCGTGGCGCGTCGGGTGGCGCGTTCCCGGCGACCGGTCGCGCCCACCCGGTCCCGTGCGACCGCGCCCAGACGTTGCCTCGCCTACCCGGCCTCGTGCGACCGCGCCCAGATGTTGAGGCCGCTCTCGGTGGCGTAGCGGTCGATGGCGGCGAGCTCGTCCTCGTCGAAGGCGAGGCGATCGAGCGCGGCGACGTTCTCGGCGATCTGGGCGGGGCTGCTCGCGCCGATCAGCACCGACGTCACGCGCGGGTCGCGCAGGCACCAGGCGAGCGCCATCTGGGCCAACGACTGACCGCGCGCCTGCGCCAGCTCATGGAGCGAGCGCACCTTCGCGAGCACCTCCTCGCGCAAGAACTCCGGCCGGAAGCTGTCGGCCGTGCGTGCGCGCGCGCCCTCCGGCACGCCGCCGAGGTACTTGTCGGTGAGCAGGCCCTGCGCGAGCGGCGAGAAGACGATCGCGCCGGCGCCGACCTCCTCGAGCGCGTCGAGCAACTCCTCCTCGATCCAGCGGTTGAGGAGCGAGTACGACGGCTGGTGGATGAGCAGCGGCACCCCCATCTCGCGCAGCAGCCGCGCCGCCTCGCGCGTCTTGGTGGCCGAGTACGACGACACGCCCGCGTAGAGCGCCTTGCCCTGCTGCACCGCGCTCGCGAGCGCCCCCATCGTCTCCTCGAGCGGCGTGTCGGGGTCGTAGCGGTGGCTGTAGAAGACGTCGACGTAGTCGATCCCCATCCGCGCGAGGCTGGCGTCGAGGCTCGAGAGCAGGTACTTGCGCGAGCCCCACTCGCCGTACGGGCCGTCCCACATCCGGTACCCGGCCTTGGTGCTGATGACGAGCTCGTCGCGGTAGGGCGCGAGGTCGCGCGCGAGGACCGCGCCGAACTGCTCCTCGGCCGACCCGGGCGGCGGCCCGTAGTTGTTCGCGAGGTCGAAGTGGGTGATGCCGAGGTCGAAGGCCGTGCGCACCAAGGCGCGCACGTCGTCGAAGGCGGCGCCATGGCCGAAGTTGTGCCAGAGGCCGAGCGAGACGGCGGGCAGGTGCAGGCCGCTGCGGCCGGAGCGGCGGTAGCGCATCGTCTCGTAGCGGGCGGGGTCGGGCCACGCATCGTTGGGCATGCGTCCATCCTAAGGAACGCGGAGGCCTGGGTACGCTCGGACGCATGGAACTCGATCCCGCCAGCCTCCCCGCTCGCAGCCGCCACCTCCTGCTCACCGGGCTGGTGGTGCCCCGCCCCATCGCCTGGGTGAGCACCCTCGCCGCCGACGGCACCGCCAACCTCGCCCCCTACAGCTTCTTCGCCCTCGTCTCCTCCGCCCCGCCGACCGTGGTCGTCTCGGTCGGCAGCCGCGCCGGCGTCCCCAAGGACACGCTGGCCAACGCTCGGGCGACCGGCGAGCTGGTGGTCAACGTCGTGGGCCGCGAGCTCGCGGTGGCGATGAACGCGACCTCGATCGAGTCGGCCCCCGACCACGACGAGTTCGCCTACGCCGGCGTCACGCCCGCGCCGAGCCGGGCCGTGCGCCCGCCGCGCGTGGCCGAGGCGCGCGCCCACCTCGAGGCGCGCGTCACCCAGATCGTGCCGGTGCCGGACGACGACGGCGTCGTCCAGAACCACGTCGTGTTCGCGCGCGTCGTGCACGTCCAGGTCGACGACGCCCTGTTCACGCCGCCGCACCGCGTCGACGCGGTGGGCCTCGACCCCCTGGCGCGCCTCGCGGGGCTGGCGTACGCGCCGATGGGCGAGCCGTTCGAGCTGACGCGGCCCTGAGGCGCGGCGGTCCGCCGCTCAACCGTCGAGGTCGACGCCCCAGCCCTCCACCACGTACGCAAGCCGCGTGAGCGCGTTCTCCTGCGATCCGTAGACGCTGCGCTCGAGGGTGCCGTCGGCCGCCCACACCCACCAGTGGGGCGTCCCTTCGGCGCCGGCCGCCGCGGCCCAGGAGCCGTCGAGGTCGAGCGCGACCGGGAACGGTAGCGACGCGAAGGTGCCCGCGTAGTACTGCAAGCGCGGGACGACCTCGTCGCGGGGATACGCCTTGTGCCCGTAGGCCGTGTGGACCGCGAGCAGCGTGGCACGGTCGCCGACCTTGGCCGCGAGCCGCTTGAGCCAGGGCACCGCCCGCGACACGCAGCCGGCGCACTCGAGGTTGAAGGCCAGCGCGAGGCCGGGTCGGTGCCAGATGGCAGGGGGCGTGAGCGGGTCGCCGTGGACCCAGTCGTCGGGCCAGGCGGGGGCGGGGGCGTCGCGGTTCACGCGCCCAGCGTAGCGGGCGCGCGGGCGCGCACGCCGTCGCCGGCACGGGCCGGGCCGCGCGCGCCGTCGCGCGATCGCTTGACGGCGGCGGGCCCACCGGCTAACGTCTTGATGTCGAACGATTAGACATCGAGCGACCACGATCGCCGACCGCGCACGCCACCCCACGAGGAGCCCCGATGCCCAACCGCCACCACGGCAGCGACGACGAACGCCGCGCTCTCGACGCCTACGTCAAGCTCTCGCGCGCGCTCGCGACCGTCGACGCGGCGATCCACCGACCGCTCGCCGCGGCCGGGCTCACCGCGAGTCGCTTCGGCGTGCTCGAGGCGCTCTGGCACCTGGGGCCGCTGAACCAGCGCGACCTCGGCCGCAAGATCCTGAAGTCGAGCGGCAACGTCACCGTGGTCGTCGACCACCTCGAGCGCGACGGGCTCGTGGCCCGCACGCGCGACGACCACGACCGCCGCCACGTCGTGGTGTCGCTGACCGATGCCGGCCGCCACTGCATCGAAGCGGCCTACCCCGACCACGTGGCGCGCATCGTGGCCGCGTTCGCCCACCTCACCCCCGCCGAGGTGATCCACCTCGCCGAACTCGCCAAGGCGCTCGGCACCAGAGCGCCCGCGCTCGGCACCAGAGCGCCCGCGCTCGGGACGCGAACCCCCGCGCTCGGCACCGGAGCGCACGTCCCCCAGGAGGACCCCGCATGAGCACCCCCACCCCACCCCGAGGTCTGCACCACGTCACCGCCATCGCCGGCGACCCCGTCGAGAACCTGCGCTTCTACCGCGACGTCATGGGTCTGCGCCTGGTCAAGAAGAGCGTCAACCAGGACGACCCCGGCACCTACCACCTCTTCTACGCGGACGGCGAGGGCCACGCCGGCACC
Organism: Trueperaceae bacterium; assembly: GCA_029210865.1. Classification (GTDB taxonomy): domain Bacteria; phylum Deinococcota; class Deinococci; order Deinococcales; family Trueperaceae; genus JAABTL01. Next base: position 3,924 of record JARGGE010000024.1, on the reverse strand, counting down.
GACCTCACCTTCTTCCCGTGGCCCAACGCCAACCCCGGCAACCCGGGCGTCGGGGTGGTGCAAGAGACGTACCTGACCGTGCCGCACGGCACGCTCGAGGCGTGGGACGCTCGGCTGCGCGCCGGCGGGGCCCGCGTCGACCCGATCGCCGTGCGCTTCGGCGAGCGCGTGCTCCCCTTCGCCGACCCGCACGGCCTGCGGCTCGCCCTCGTCGAGGGCGAGACCCTCTTCGCCTTCACCCCCTGGGACGCCAGCACGGTGCCGGCCGCCGAGCAGGTCCGCGGGCTCCACGGTGCCCGGGCGCCGCTGCGCGAGCTCGCCGCCAGCGAGCGCTTCCTGACCGAGGTCATGGGCTTCGAACGCGTCGGCGAAGAGCACGGCTGGGTGCGCTTCGCGCTGCCGGCGACGCCCGGGGCCGCGGCGGCCGACGGCGCCGGCCGCATCTTCGACGTCCGCGAGGTGGCCGACGGCCGCCGCGGCGCGTGGGGGGTCGGCAGCGTCCACCACCTCGCCTGGACGGTCGACGACGCCGCCCACGAGCTGGAGCTGCGCGCCGCGGTCGCCCGTGCGGGCCGACGCCCGTCCGAGGTCATCGACCGCTTCTGGTTCCGGTCGGTCTACTTCATGGAGCCCGGCGGCGTCCTGTTCGAGCTCGCGACCGCGGGCCCGGGCTTCGCCGTCGACGAGGCCCCCGAGGCGCTGGGCGAACGGCTGATCCTGCCGCCCTGGCTCGAGCCGCACCGCGCCCGCATCGAGGCGGTGCTCCCCGACCTGGGTGCGGCCGACGCGGACCGCGTGGCGGTGGGGGCGTGAACGGTGTCGACCTGCGCCCCACCCGACCCCCCGCCGACCCGCACGCGGCCGTCGCCCCCATGCGCCTCGGCCCCGCGACGGCGCGCGTCGGGATGGTGCTGATCCACGGGCGCGGCGACTCGGCGGCCGGGATCCTGGGGCTCCTGCCGGCGCTCGCGGAGCGCGGCGCGCCCGAGGTGGCGGTGATCGCCCCAGAGGCGGCCGGCCAGACCTGGTACCCGCAGCGCTTCCTCGAGCCCGTCGAGCGCAACGAGCCGTGGCTCACGTCGGCGTTGGCCAGCGTCGGCCGCGCCGTCGCGGCGCTCGAGGCCGACGGACTCGCGCGCGAGCGCATCGTCGTCGCCGGCTTCAGCCAGGGCGCCTGCCTGGCGAGCGAGTTCGTCGCCCGCGCCGGTGGGGCGTGGGGCGGCCTGGTCGCGCTCTCGGGCGGGCTGATCGGCGACGCCGTCGACCCGGCCCGGTACCCGAAGCGGCTCAACGGCACCCCGGCCTTCTTCGGCTGCTCCGACGTCGACGCCCACATCCCCGAGGCCCGCGTGCACGCCAGCGCGCGCCAGCTCCAGGCGCAGGGCGCGGAGGTGGTCACGCGCATCTACCCGGGCATGCCGCACACGGTGAACGAGGACGAAGCGAGCTTCCTCGCCCAGCACCTCACGCAGCTCGCGCGGGCCAGCGTGTCACCGCGCCCCGACGCGGCCTCGGGCGACGCGTAGGCTGCGGCATGGACGACGCCCCGACGCTCCCCGCGACCGACCTCCCCGCCGACGACGCCGGCTGGCGCACGCGCCTCAGCCTGCAGCAGTACGCCGTCCTGCGCCAGGAGGCGACCGAACGCCCGGGAAGCAGCGACCTGAACGCCGAGTGGCGCCCGGGCACCTACGTCTGCGCTGGGTGCGGCGCCCCGCTCTACCGCGCCGAGACCAAGTTCGACGCCCACTGCGGCTGGCCCTCCTTCTACGACGCGCTGCCGGGGGCCTTCGAGACCTCGATCGACCACCGGCTCGGCGTGCCGCGCGTCGAGTTCCACTGCGCGCGCTGCGGCGGCCACCACGGGCACGTGTTCGACGACGGTCCACGGCCGACGGGTCAGCGCTACTGCAGCAACGGCGTCGCGCTACGCTTCGTGCCCGACGAGGATTGAAGCGGCCGGCGCCGGTCGCCGCCGGCGCCGCCTTCACGCGACCTGCACGCTTCGCGCACCGTCCCCCCACACGCGCCGTGCACGCTCGTGGGCGTGGAAGCCCCGCGTGCTAGCGTCGTCCCCATGGCCCGAGTGCTCGTCGTCGAGGACGACCGCGACATCGCCGAGAGCCTCGAGCTCTTCCTCCGACACGACGGCCACCACACCAAGCGCGCCCACGACGGTCGGCGCGCGCTCGAGCTGGAGCACGCCACCCAGCCCGACCTGGTCCTGCTCGACCTCGGCCTCCCCGAGCTCGACGGCCTCGAGGTCCTCAAGGCCATCCGCGCCCGCTCCGACCTGCCGGTCATCGTGGTCACCGCCCGCCGCGAGGAGGTCGACGAGCTGATCGGCCTCGGCCTCGGCGCCGACGACTACGTCACCAAGCCGTTCGCCCCGCGCACCCTGCTCGCCCGCGTCAAGGCGGTGCTGCGGCGCGGCGCGCATGCCGCACCGGTCACCGAGGCGACGACCATCGGGCCGCTCGTCGTCGACCGGTACCGCGTCGAGGCGCGCGTCGACGACGAGCCGATCGCGCTCACGCCCACCGAGTTCGCGCTCCTCGCCGCGCTCGCCGACGCCCCCGGCAAGGCGATGCGGCGCGAGGAGCTGATCGAGCGCGCGATGCCCGATTCCGACGCGCTCGAGCGGACCGTCGACGGCCACCTGAAGAACCTGCGGCGCAAGCTCGGCGACCACGGCGTCGAGCACCTGCTCGAGACCGTGCGCGGCAGCGGCTACCGTCTGCGCGCCCCGAGGCCCTGAGGTGCAGCGGTTCGCCGGCCGCTTGGCGGTCCGCCTCGCCATCGCGATCATGCTCGCGACCACGGCCTCGCTGGCGGTGGTCGTCGTCAGCCAGGTCTGGGTGGCGCGCACGACCGAGCGCCGGCTGCCGGACGAGGTCCGCGCGCGGCTGGTCGAGTTCCGGCGAACGGAGGACCGCGTCTGGTGGCTGCGGGTCGCGCCGCTGCGGCCACCGCCGCCGAGCGACGCCCCGACGCTCACCGTCCAGGAGTCCATCCGTGCGCTCGGCCGCGTGCAGGACGCCCAGTGGCGCGGCGTGCTCGCGGGGCTCGGCCTTGCCGCGGTGGGCTCGATCGGGCTGGCGTGGTGGGTGGCACGGGGCGTGGCCAGACCGATCGAGGCCGTCGGTGCGGCCGCGGAGGCGCTCGCAGCCGGCGACCTCGCCCGCCACGTCGCGCCGCCCGGCAGCGTCCTCGGGGCCTCCAGCGAGGTCGTGCAGCTGACCGACGACTTCAACCGCATGGCCGACGCCCTCGAGCGGTACGAGGCGCAGCGCACCGCCATGGTGGCCGACGTCGCCCACGAGCTCCGCACCCCGCTCACCGCCATGGCGCTGCGCCTCGAGGCGATCGCCGAGGGGCTCGCGCCCTTCGACGCCGCCGAGGTCGAGCGGCTGCGACGGCAGACGACCCTGCTGCACCGCTTGGTGGAGGACCTGCGGGTCTTGTCGCTGGCCGACGCCGGCCGCCTCGACCTCCGCCTCGCGCCGGTCGACCCGAACACGCTCGCGACCGAGGCCGCCGAGTCGGCGGCCGCCGTCGCCGCAGCCAAGGGGGTGAGCCTCGAGGTCGGCGCCGATCCGGCGGGCGGCGAGGTGCCGCCGCTCGTGGCCGACCGCGACCGGCTCGCGCAGGTCCTGGGCAACCTGCTCGACAACGCCGTTCGCGCCACGCCCGAAGGGAGCCGCGTGCGCCTCGAGGTCGTGCGCGACGCCGGCACGATCGCGTTCCGCGTCGTGGACGACGGTCCGGGCATCGCGGAAGCGGACCTCGCGCACGTGTTCGACCGTTTCCGCCAGGGCGAGCACGGCCGCCGCGACCTGCGCGGCGGCAGCGGCCTCGGGCTGGCGATCGTGCGCACGCTGGTCGAGGCCCACGGCGGGACGGTCGCCGCGGCCAACCGCGCCG
>JARGGE010000249.1 GCA_029210865.1 Trueperaceae bacterium | reverse complement strand
GCTTGACCTGACCTGACCGGCGTCGGCGGCCCGCGCCGCGGGCCGCCGACGCCCCGCGCCTACGCCGGACCGCTGCCGACGAGCGCCTCGGTGGCGTCGAGGTCGAGCGTCACGAAGCCGTGGAAGTTCTCGATACCCTCCCCGGTGATCGCGACGGTGTCCTCGACCCGCAGGTAGCGGCGCTCCTCCGGGATGATCAGCTGGGGATCGACGGTCAGCACCAGCCCGGGTTGCATCGGGCGTCCGCGGTAGTTGCCGACGTCGTGCACCGCCATCCCCACCGAGTGCGAGAGGTGGTGGGGGAACACGAGGCAGCGCTGCGCGGCCTCGGCGTAGATGGGCTTGGACCAGCGGGTCCGCTCGACGATGGGCGCCATGTCGGCGGCGGCCTCCTCCTGGACCTGCTCGCGCGTGACCCCGGGGCGCAGGTGGCGCAGCAGCGCGCGGTGGTACTCGACGATGAAGCCGTACAGTTCGCGCTGCACCGGGTCGTAGCGGCCGTTCACGGGCCAGATGCGGGTGATGTCGCTGGCGTAGTAGCGGTAGTCGGGGCCGCAGTCGACCAACACCAGGTCGCCGTCGACCAGCTCGGCGTCGTTGGCACCGTAATGCCCGTACCAGGCGTTGTCCCCGCCCGCCACGATCGCCCGGTACGAGACGTCCAGCGCCCCGCCGTCGAGGTAGACGTAGCGCATCTCGGCGTCGAGCTGGTACTCCATCACGCCGGGTCGGGTGCGCCGCATCGCGGCGAGCAAGGCGTCGCCCGCCAGCTTGCCCGACCGGCGCAGCAGTTCGAGCTCGGCCGGGCTCTTGATCAGGCGCAGCTCGTCGAGCAGCGGCGCCAGGTCGTGCAGCTGCGCCGCCGGGACCCGCTCGCGCAGCAGCCGGACGAACCAGCGGAAGCGGTCGGGGCGGCCGTCCCACGGGTCGGACAGGCGCTCCTGGGCGGCCCGCTGCAGCGTGTCCCAGCTCTGGATCGCCCCCTCGCCAGCGCGCATGGGCGTCCAGATCGTGCGCACGCGTTCGAGCCGCGGCGCCAGCATCTCCAGGCCGTGCACCTCGTCGACGCCGGTCGCGACCCGCGCCTCGTCCGGGTCGGCGGCGCTGAGCAGCGCCCCCTCGCGCTCGCGGCGCTCGGCCGACTGGTGCGGCACGAAGAGCTGGCTGGTGCCGTCGCGGGCGTCGAGGAGCAGGTAGGCGTGCGGCGACTCGAGGCCGCACAGGTACATGAAGTCGTTGTGCTGCCGGAAGCGCCCGTGCACCGACTCCTTGGGGGCGCCGGCGATCAGCGCCACCCCGGGGTCGTCGGGGCGGGCCCGGCGCATGGCGTCGATCAGACGGGCGCGGCGGTCGCGGCGTTCCTGGATGGTGATCACGGCTGCTCCTCCATGGGCGGCAGGCGGTACCAGGTGGTCGCGGTCCCGCCGCGCACCTGCGCCCGCTCGGTCTCGGTCAGGCGGTCGACCACGTCGAACGCCACCTGCAGGGTCGCGCCGTAGGGCGCGGCGAGCGTGCAGACGGGCCAGTCCGACCCGATCATGCAGCGCTCGGGGCCGAAGGCCTCGAGCGCCTCGTCCAGCACCGGCGCCGCCTGCGCCACGCTCCAGGTCGCCCAGTCGGCCTCGGTCAGCACCCCCGAGAGCTTGCCGGCGACGTTCGGTCGCTCGGCGAGCGCGCGCAGGCCCGCCCGCCAGGCGGCGCGCGCGGGTCCGTCGGCGGCGGCGTCCGCGCCGCGCAGCACCGGCTTGGCGACGTGGTCGACCACGAAGCGCACCGCCGGGAAGCGATCGACCAGACGGAGCGCGGCCGCCAGGTGGGCCGGGCGCAGGAGCAGGTCGTAGGCGAGGTCGGCCCGGCCGACCGCCTCCACCAAGCGCAGGTGGCCCGGCGAGGTGGCGTAATCGACGTCGGGCAGGTCGTGCAGCACCTCGCGGAAGCCGACGAGCGCCGGATGCCGCGCGTGCTGCGCCACGCGCTCCGCCACGTCGGAGGCTTCCGGGTCGACCCAGCCGACGACGCCCCGGACCAGCGGCTCGGCGTCGGCGATCGCCAACAGCCACGGCGTCTCGACCTCGAGCCGGCGCGCCTGCACCGCGACGGTGCCGGTCACCCCGGCCGCGCGCGCGAGCGGCGCCAGGTCGGCGACCAGGTGGTCGCGCTTCAGGGACTCCATGCCGGGCCCCATCCAGGCGTACTCGTCCGCGCGGTAGCGCCACAGGTGGTGGTGGGCGTCGATCGTCGTCACGCAGGGTCCCCCACGGCCGCGCCGTCAGCGCCGCCGCCCGTCCACTGGCGGTTCATCACCGGCTCCAGCACCCGCTGCACGCGCGCGACCAGCGCCGGGTCGACCGGATCGAGCGCCCAGGCGACGTTGCGCCGCAGCACGTCGGGGTGGGCGCAACCGAACAGCGTCACGGGCAGCCGCGGCTCCGAGTGCGCGAAGGCGAGCGCCAGGCGCGGCAGCGGCACACCGGCGGCCTCGGCGAGGCGCGCGGCCTCGTCGAAGCGCGGGTGCACCTCGGCGGGCGCCGGGTGCCAGGCCGGCGGGCGCCCGCCGGTGAGCAGACCGCTGGCGAAGGGCGCAGCGTTGATCAGCGCGACGCCGCGGGCCGCGGCGAGCGGCAGCAGCTCGTAGGCCCGGACGTCGACCAGGCTGTGGTGGTTGTGGACGAGCGCGACGTCGAGGTCGACCTCGTCCAGCACGCGCTTCCACAGGTCGATCGGGTAGATGCCGGCCCCCACCGCCCGGATGCGCCCCTCTTCCTGGAGCTGCCGCAGCGTCGGGAAGCCGGTCGCGAGCGCCGCCGCGACGTGGCGGCCCCCCTCGTACTCGAAGTCGTGCAGGTGGACCACGTCGAGCACGTCGACGCCCAGGCGCCGCGCGCTGGCGTCCACCGAGCGGCGGATGCCGTCGGTGGAGTAGTCGAAGGCGTCGCGGCCGCTCGCGTCGGTCGTCTTGCCCACCTTGGTGGTGAGCACGTACGCCTCGCGCGGCACGCCGCGCAGCGCGCGCCCGAGCACCTGCTCGCTGCGGGTGGCGCCGTAGGCCGGCGCCGTGTCGAAGAAGGTGATGCCGACCTCGAAGGCCGCCTCGACCGTGCGGAGCGCGTCGCCCTCGTCGACCTCGCCGAAGACCCCGCCGAGCGCCGAGGTGCCGAGGCCGAGCCGGGACACCTGGAGCCCCGTCCGCCCCAAGGGGACGCGGCCGATGGGCCCACCGGACCCTGCGAGCCCGCTCACGTGGGCTGCGGGACCGCCAGGCGGGCGGCCCACACCCTCGCCGGATCGAGCGCCACGCCGAGCCCGGGGCCCAGGGGGACGTCGAGGGCCTCGTCGCGCAGCGGCAGCGCGAACGCCGCCGCGTCCGGCTCGGCCAGCAGCAGGTCGTGCAACCCCAGCTCGGTGAACTCGACCGCCTCGACGATCGAGGGCGTCGAGGCGAACAGGTGGAGCTTCGCCGCCACCTCGAGGCCGGTCCCGAAGGCGGTCCCGATGACGCAGCGCAGCCCGGCCGCCTCGGCGATCGCGGCGACCTTCTTGGCGGCCGTCAACCCGCCGGCCTTGCCGATCTTGACGTTCAGGACGTCCGCCGCCCCGTGCTCGACGATGCGCAGCGCGTCGACCGGCGAGTAGCACGCCTCGTCGGCGCAGATCGGCGTCTCGACGGAAGCGCGCACCAGCGCCATGCCGCGCAGGTCGTGGGCGGCCACCGGTTGCTCGAGCAAGCCCAAGCCCACGTCGGCGCGCTCGACGAGCCGGCAGAAGCGGATCGCCTCCTTGACGTCGTAGCCCTGGTTCGCGTCGGCGCGCAGCCGCACGTCGGGGCCGACGGCCTCGCGGATGGCGCGCAGCCGGTCGGCGTCCTGGTCGGGGTGGCCGCCGATCTTGGCCTTGAGCTCGCGCACCCCCAGCTCGACGAAGCGCACGCACTCCGCCGCCATCGCGTCGGGCGGGCCGCCAGCGATCTCGAGCGAGACGCGCGCGCGCTCCGGATGGCGGCCCCCGAGCAGGTCGGCGACCGGGGCGCCCAGCGCGCGGCCCGCCAGGTCGAGCAGCGCCATGTCGAGGCCGGCCTTGGCGGTCGAGTGGCCGCGGTAGTCGACGACGCTCAGCAGGTGGTCGCGGTCGCGCGGGTCGCCGCCGATCAGGTACGGCCCCAGGTAGTCGGTCACCGCCGCCTGCACGTCCTCGACCGTGTGCCCGAAGAAGCCGACGTCCGCCTGGCTCTCGCCCCAGCCGACCAGGCCCTCGTCGGTCTCGATCTTGACCAGCACGTACTCGAGCACGGGGCGCGGACGCAGGGACGTCGCCCGACCGCGCCGGCCCCAATGGAACTTGGTCCCCGCGCCGTCCGACGGGTACGGCGCGTGCGGCACGGCGACGCGGATCGGCACCGCCTCGATCGAGGTGATCTTCATGATGCTGCCTGCTCTCCGCCGCTCGCTCCGAGCGACCCAGGGCCCGCGGGGGCATCGCCCCACGTGACCACCGCCTTGGTGATGGGGCTACCGGGCTTGGCCCAGCCCGCGATGGCGTCGACGAGGCCGGCCGCGTCGACGCGCACCGAGATCCACGCCGTGGGGTCGACGTCGCCGCGCCGGAGCGCCGCGACCACCGCCTCGACGTCGCCGCGCGTCGCGTTGCGGCTCGCGATCAGCTGCACCTCGCGGCCGTGGAGGAGCGGGTTGGGGAAGGTCAGCTCGCCAGGCGTGTGGCCCACGAACACCACGCGGCCGCCCGGGGCGACCAGGCGCGGGGCGCCCTCCATGGAGGCG
>JARGGE010000248.1 GCA_029210865.1 Trueperaceae bacterium | reverse complement strand
GGCGGCGTCCTCGAGGGCGCGCGCCCCGACCTCGTGAGCGACCTGGCCAAGCGCCGTGGCGCCGACCAGTGCGGCACCGTCGGTTCGGGCAACCACTTCGTCGAGGTGCAGGTGGTCGAGCGGATCGAGGACCCGCGCGCGGCCGCTGCCTTCGGGCTCGCGGTCGGGCAGGTGACGGTCCTGATCCACTCCGGGTCGCGCGGCCTGGGGTACCAGGTCTGCGACGACTTCCTCCACGCCTTCCAGGGCGTCCCCGAGCGCTACGGGATCGAGCTCCGCGACCGGCAGCTGGCCTGCGCCCCCGTGCGCTCGCCCGAAGGGGCGGCCTACCTCGGCGCCATGCGCGCGGCCGCGAACTTCGGCTTCGCCAACCGCCAGCTGATCGCGACCCAGGTGCGGCAGGTGGTCGAGGACGTCTTCGGGCTGCCCTGGCAGCGGCTCGGGCTCGAGCTGGTCTACGACGTCGCCCACAACATCGCCAAGGAGGAGGTGCACGACGTCGACGGGGTGCCCACCCCGCTGTGCGTGCACCGCAAGGGCGCCACGCGCGCCTTCCCGGCCGGCCACCCCGACGTGCCCGTCGCGTACCGCTCGGTCGGCCAGCCGGTCTTCGTCCCGGGCGACATGGGCCGGGCGAGTTGGGTGCTGGTGGGCGGTCCGGAGGCGTTGGCGCGGAGCTTCGGGTCGAGCTGCCACGGCGCGGGCCGCACGCTGAGCCGCCACGCGGCGGTGCGGGCGGCGCGCGGTCGCGACGTGGGCGCGGAGCTCGCGGCGCGCGGCATCCTGGCGCGCGCGCACGGTCGGCACGCGCTGGCCGAGGAGCAGCCGGACGCGTACAAGGACGTCGACGCGGTCGTCGACGTGGTGCACCGGGCCGGCCTCGCCACGCGGGTGGCGCGCTTGCGGCCGCTGGGGGTCGTGAAGGGCTGACAGTGATGATGGGTGTGGTGTTCCTTCGGGCGGGCCTGACCCGCGGGCTGGCCGACGCTTCGGCTGTCCTTTAGGCGATTCGTCGGCTCGTCCCGAAGGACCATCGCGCATGCGACCGGACGGACGTCCGTGGCTTCATAGGAGCTTGGTCGAGAAGCCCCATCACTGTCTTGTCCGCCCGCCCGGCCGGCGCGTGCCATCCCGCACGAACGCGGAGGGGGACAGCCATGACCATCATGCCCGACCACAGCGCGCACGTCATCGGTGGCGTCGACACGCACGGTGAGGCGCACCACGCCGCCGTGATCGATCCGCTCGGTCGGCACCTCGCCGACCGTGAGTTCCCCGCCACGACCGCCGGCTACCGGAGCCTGGAGAGTTGGCTGCGGTCGCACGGCACCGTCACCGCCGTCGGCATCGAGGGCACCGGCGCGTACGGCGCCGAGCTCGCCCGCACCCTCACTCGGTCCGGCCTCACGGTGATCGAGGTCGACCGGCCCGACCGGAAGACGCGGCGGCTGCGCGGCAAGTCCGACCCGGTCGACGCCTACGCCGCTGCAAGCGCGGTGACGTCCGGTCGTGCGACCGGCACCCCGAAGACGCGCGACGGGATCGTCGAAGCGATCCGCGCCCTGCGGGTCCCGCTCCGCTCCGCGGTCAAGGCGCGCACGCAGGCGATCAACCAGGCGCGCCAGCTTCTCGTGACCGCTCCCGAGAGCGTGCGTGCACCCTTACGGAACCGACCGTGGCTCGAGCTGGCGCGCGCCTGCGCCAAACTCCGACCGGGCGACCTGAGCGACCCGGTGGGTGCCACGAAGGCCGCGTTGCGCCACCTCGGCCGACGCATCCTCACGCTCACCGACGAGATCGAGGAACTGAACCAGGTGCTCGCGGACCTCACGGCCCGCGCTGCACCCGAGCTGCTCGCCCTGAAGGGCGTCGGCCCGGACGTGGCGGGGCAGCTGCTCGCCACCGTCGGCGACAACCCCGATCGGTTGCGCTCCGAAGCGGCCTTCGCGCACTTCTGCGGCGTCGCGCCGATCCCCGCGTCGAGCGGCAGGAAGGATCGGCACCGGCTCAACCGCGGTGGTGACCGCGCCGCGAACCACGCCCTGCACACGATCGTTCTGTGCCGCATGCGTTGGGACGAACGCACCCGCGCCTACGTCGCGCGCCGCACCCAGCAGGGACTCTCGAAGAAGGACACCATGCGTTGCCTCAAACGTTACGTCGCCCGTGAGGTCTACAAGGCGCTCACCGCGCGGTGCCAACCATCCGTCATCCCCGCAAGCGCACCGATCGCGCTGGCGGCTTGACAATCCATAGGAGCATCGCCTGGGCGCGCTTCGGCCGGGGGCGCCGCGGTGCGGGTTCGGCGTCCGGCCGTCCGCCGCGCGCGGGCGCGCTACGGGCGGAGCTTGAGGTCGCGCACCGGGTTGGCGAGCGACCCCACCCTCTCGATGACGCAGCCGACCGTGCAGCCGTCGCGCAGGACGACCGCGCCCGGCGTGCCCGTCGAGATCACGTCGCCGGGCTCGAGCGTCATCACGTGGGAGAAGAAGGACACCAGCATGGCCGGCGAGAACATCATGTGGGCCACGGTGTTCGCGCGGTGCACGGCGCCGTCGATCGTCGTCCGGACCTCGAGGGTGGCGAGGTCGCCCACCTCGTCGAGCGTGACCAGCTCGGGGCCGAACGAGAAGAAGGTGTCGAAGCTCTTCGCGCGCGTCAGGAAGCGCGGGTTGCGCTGCAGGATGTCCTCGGCGGTCATGTCGACGATCGTCGTGACGCCCGCCACCACGTCGAGCGCCTCGGCCTCGGCGACGCGGTGCGCGCGGCGGCCGATCACCAGGCCGAGCTCGCCTTCGCCCGTCGTGCGCTCGGACTCCGGCGGGACGAGGACCTCGTCGCCGGGCCCCACGATCGTCGTCGCCGGCTTCATGAAGGTCGCGGGTTCGCTGGGGCGCTGCTCGCCCAGGTCGCCGGCGTGCTCGGCGTAGTTGAGCCCCACGCCCAGGATCTTGCGCGGGTGGTGCAGCAGCGGACCGGGCCGCGCGTCGGTCGCCACCGGCGCGTCGGCGAGCGCCGCCGGTGCGCCGCGCACCCAGGCCGCGAGCGCCTCGAAGCGGCCGGTGTCGAGCAGCCCGGCGAGGGTGGTCGGCCAGTCGCTGCCGGCGTGGCGGTTGAGCACGTCGAGCGGCAGCAGCCCGTGGGGGAGGACGAGGGCGGCGGTGGGCTCGCGCGGGTCGAGCGCGCGTGGGCCGGGGCTCGCGGGGGCGGGGTCGAGGCTCACGAGGCGCATGAGGCGGGTCCTTTCGGGTGTGGGGCGTGGGCGGGGGGCGCGCGGCGCCCGCGGTCGGTGGCGAGCGTCACGGCCCGTCGGGCTCGGTGGTCGTGGGCGCCGCCGCCGCGTCCGCGCCCTCCGGGAGGAGCAGCCACGTGGCGCTCGCGACGGCGCAGAGGCGGTCGGCCTCGTCGTACAGCTTCGACTCGCTGAAGACGATCCGGCGTCCGGTCTTGAGGAAGCGGGCCTCGCACCAGCAGGGGCCGGTGACCGGGCGCAGGTACTGCGTCTTCATCTCGAGGGTGACGCCGGTGCGCAGGAAGCGGTGGTTGAGGTGGCCCATCGACACGTCCATCGCGATCGCGATGACGCCGCCGTGCAGCGATCCCTGCGGGTTGTACAGGTAGTCGGCGGTCGGGAGGTCGACGCGGCAGGTCTGATCGCCGTAGCTCACGCGAAGGCCGAGGAAGCGGGCCAGGAAGAAGGCGCCGAACTCGGGGCGGTGGTGCTCGAGCGCGTGCTCGAAGCGTTCACGGGTCAAGGCCTCGTCCACGCCCGGCCCCTCACGCGAACCGCGGCGGGCGCTTCTCGAGGAAGGCCCGCACGCCCTCGGCGTAGTCCTCGCCGTCGAAGGCCGCGTCGCGCAGCTCGAGCGTGTCGGCGTCGCCCCCGAGCTGGCCGGCGGCGATCCGCAGCAAGAGCTGCTTGCTCGCGCGGATCGAGCGCTGCGAGCGCGAGCACAGCAGCTCGGCGTACGCGAGCGTCTCGGCCTCGAGCACCTCGGGGGCCTCCAGCCGGTCGACTAGACCGACCTCGTACGCTCGCCGAGCGTCGAGCGGGAGCCCGGAGAAGAGGAGGTGGCGCGCGACGGCCGGCCCCGCGAGGTCGACCAAGCGGCGCGTGGCGCCGAAGCCGAAGACGATCCCCAAGCGTGCCGCCGGGATCCCGAAGCGCGCCTTCGTGTCCGCGAAGCGGAGGTCGCAGGCGAGCGCGAGCGCGGCGCCGCCGCCGATGCAGAAGCCGTGGATCATGGCGATCGAGGGTTTGGGGAAGGTGGCCAGCGCGCCTTCGGCCCGCTGGGTGGCCGCGTCGTAGGCGCGGGCGCCCGCGACGTCGGCGCGGTACCGGTCGAACTCGCCGAGGTCGGCGCCGGCCAAGAAGGCCTCGTCGCCCGCGCCGCGGACGACGAGCACCTTGACGGCGTCGTCCGCGGCGACGTCGGCGAGCAGCCCGGGCAGCCGCGACCACATGTCGAAGGCGATCGGGTTGCGCTTCTCGGCACGGTCGAGGGTCAGGGTGGCGACGGCGCCCCGCGTCTCGAGGGTCAGGGCGTCGCGCACGCGGACGCCCTCAGGCCGCGCTCGGGGCCACGGCCGCGCCCGGTTCGCTCAGGAACCGCACCAGGAGCGCCACCCCGGCCTCGAGGTCGGCCTTGGCCACCATCTCGGTCACCGTGTGCACGTAGCGCGACGGCGTCGAGAGGGTCACGCTGGCGACGCCGCCCCGGCTGCGCTGGATAGCGCCGGCGTCGGTGCCCCCGAGCGGCAGCACCTCGAACTGGTGGGCGAGG
>JARGGE010000247.1 GCA_029210865.1 Trueperaceae bacterium | reverse complement strand
CGCGCCACGGCCGAGGCGATGGGCGTGTGGCCGGCGAGCATCCGCCCGGTGTACGACGCCCTCGCGGAACGCCGGATCGCGCCGCTGACCGTTCCCGCGATGAACCTGCGCGGCCTGACGTACCCCGTCGCTCGGGCCGCCTGGCGCGCCGCGCTGAAGTTGGAGGCCGCGCCGCTGCTGTTCGAGTTGGCGCCCGTCGAAGCGACCATCGGCGATCAGCCACTCGCTGAGTACGGCGCCATGGTGCTGGCCGCGGCTGCTCGCGAGGGCCATCGCGGGCCCGTGTTCATCCAGGCCGACCACGTCGAGGTTGCCGATGACACGCCCGCTTCGCGCGAGCGCGCCCGCGCCCTCTGCCGCGAGGCGTGGGATGCGGGCTTCCGCCAGATCGACATCGACGCGGCGGCGTTGACGAAGGCCGAGGGAGAACCCGAGGCGCGGCTGGCCGCGAACGCCGCGGCGACGGCCGAGCTCGCGGCGTTCGCGCACACGCTCGATCCGGAGGTCGTCGTGGGCGGCGAGGTGGGGGAGATCGGCGGCGCCAACACCACGGTGGAGGAGCTGCGCACGTTCGTCGACGGCGTCCGGGCGGAGTTGGGCTCTGGACCGGGTCGCCTCGGCAAGGTGAGCGTGCAGACCGGCACGCGCCACGGCGGGGTGGTCATGGCGGATGGCCGAGTCGGGGTCATGGACGTCGACTTCTCCGCGGCCGCCGAGTTGGCTCGCGTGGCCACCGACGAGTACGGCCTCCCCGGCATCGTCCAGCACGGTGCCTCGACGCTGACGACCGAACAATGGGCGCGCCTGCCTGCCGCGGGCGTCCATGAGGTGCATCTGGCGGCGGGCATCCAGAACGTCGTGCTGGACGACGCGGCGATGCCTGCGGCGTTGACGGCGCGCATGCGCGCGGCCCTTGCCAAGCCGATGGCACGCGCCGAACACGGACCCGATGACGCGGGAGGCGAGGCCCTGAGCGACGAGCAATTGTGGATCGAGAACCGGTGGCACGCGTGGGGCGTGTTCAAGGCCGATCTCTGGACGTTACCCGAACCCGTGCTGGCCTCGCTGGGGGTGTCGGCGCAAGGTTGGTTCGAGCGGGCCTTCGTGGCCTTGGGGATCGCCGGCCGCGTCGATGACGTGGCGCGGTTGTGGCCGTCGTCCCGTTGAAGACCACACCGCCCATCGTCGGCCTCGGGATGGTCACGATCGACGTGCTGGCCCAAGTGCCCCACCTCCCGGGCCCCGACGAGGTCTTCGAGATCCCCCTCGTAGAGGTGCACGGTGGCGGGCCAGTCGCTAGCGCGATGGCCACGGCGGCGCGCCTCGGGACCCCGAGCGCCGTCGTCGGGAGCGTGGGCGACGACGTCTGGGGAGACTGGATCGTCGCCGGACTGAAGGGCGTCGCTGTCGACACGTCGTACCTGTACCGGCGTGCTGGAGAGGCGTCGCCCAGAGCCGTCGTGCTCGTCGAGGGTGGCACCGGGCGGCGGTCGATCATGTACAGCACGGGAGATGCCCTCCGTCTGGCGGTCGACGAGTTGCCGTGGGACTGGCTACGCGAGGCTCGCGTGATCCACCTCGACGGCGTCCATCCGGCAGCCGCCTTGGCGGCCGCCCGGGCGGCGCGCGAGGCTGGGGTGACGGTCTCCTACGACGGCGGTGCGGGGCCCTTCTGGCCCGGTCTGGACGACCTCCTTCCCCTGGTCGACCTGCTCGTCGTGGCCAAGGACTTCGCCGCGCGCTACACGGGGCGCGACGACGTCGCCGACGCGGCACGCGAGTTGGCACGTTGCGGCGCCAGTCACGTGGTGATCACGGACGGAACCAGGGGCGCCTGGTCGTGGGTGGACGGCGGCGCTTGGCACCAGCCAGCCTTCGCGGTGGACGTCGTCGACACGACGGGGGCCGGTGACGCCTTCCACGGCGGCTATCTCCACGCATACCTCGCCGGGGAGAATGCGGGTCACTGTCTGCGGTTCGCGAGCGCCGTGGGCGCGCTGGCGTGCACCCGATTGGGGGGGCGAGCAGGTCTGCCCAAGCGCGATGAGGTGGAGGACTTCCTCGACCGTCACCCGTGACCGTCGCGCGGCAACGGCGTGGCGCGTGGCGGTGCTGCCAGCTCTCTGGTCGGCGTGCGCTGCTGCGGTTACAGAGGTCCGAAGCGCTGCTCGTACAGCGCGCGGTACTCGGATGCGACGGGCTCGTACGCGGTCCGTAGGCTGTCCGGCGCGGTGACCGTCCTGCCTCGGAGCCGCGGGAGGTCCTCGGCGCCGGTGCCGATGAGGCCGACGGCCATGCCGCCGACGAGCGCGGCGCCGAAGGCGGCGGCCTCTTCGACGTCGGGCACCCACATGGGACGACCCACGAGGGCCGACTTGATCTCGAGCCACAGGTCCGACCGTGCGCCGCCGCCGACGGCGGTGATGGCGTCGATGCGCTGCCGTGCGATGCGGCTCATGGTCGAGACGTTGACCTCGAACCAGAACGAGCATCCTTCGAAGGCGGCACGGATCAGGTCGGCGCGGCCATGGTACGCGCGCAGGCCAAGGACCTCGGCGGCCTGATCACGCCGGTTGTAGGGTTCGCCGGTGCCTTCCAGGAACGGGAGCACGCGAACCCCGTTGGCGCCCGGCGGACTCTGGCGCGCCGCCTCGACGACGGCCGCCACGGGCGTCGACCCGTCCTCGTCGACGCCGTGCAGCGTCTTCGACAGCCACGCGAGGAACCCACCCGCCGACGGCAGGTGGCCCGACAGGATGAACCGGCCCGGCGCCGCGTGGGGATAGCACTCGTAACGTCCTGCGAGCGTTTCCCGATAGTTCAGCGGACCCCTCACCACGGTCTTGATGGCCTCGGCGGTCCCGGTGGAATCCATGATGCCGCCCGGCTCGACCAGGCCGCACCCGACCCCGGCGCAGGGATGGTCGTGCCCGGCGTTGACGACCGGCGTTCCGCCGGCGAGGCCCACCCGGCGAGCGACCTCGGGGAGGAGGCCACCGGCAACGGTAGCCGTCGGCAACGGCCGCGGCAGATGGTCGGCAGCGAGGCCGAGGGCGGCGAGGACCTCGGGGGCCCACGTTCCCTGGTTGCGGTCGTACATGCCGGTGCGAGCCGCGAGTGATGGGGCGGCGCACGCGTTGCCGGTCAGGAGGTGCACGCCGTAGTCGGCTACGCACAGCCACCGCTGGGCGCGCGAGGCGTCCACCAGTTCGTGGGACCGCAGAAAGTGGATGCGAAACGCCGTGCAGATGTCGTCGTCGACCATGCCGGTGAGGTCGTACCAGCGGTCGACGGGAATCCCGAACTCCGGGCGGTAGTTGTGCGTGCGGCGATCGAACCACGTCGGGCAGATGCTCGCTGGCGCGCCGTCGGCGTCGAGGGCGACGACGCTTTCTCCGATGGAGGCGATGGCGATGGCGGCCACCTCGGCAGCGGCCGGCAGGGTTGCGGCGATCTCGGCCAGTCCCTCGAGGATGCCCGCCTCGACCACACCGAGGTCGAACTCGGCCTGGCCGTGCGCCGGCCGGTGGATGACCATGTCGCGCTGCACGACCCGCAGGACGCGTCCGTCGGCCGTGGTCGCGAGCACCTTCAGGTTCGTGGTGCCGACGTCGATGCCGATGAGGACCGGCGTCATGGGCGAGGTGGCGGCGTCGGCGGGGCGGGTGGCGTCAGGCGCGGTCATCCTCCGAAGGTACCACCGGGCTCAGGGGCCGAGACGGCGGTCGCGGCCCGGTCCTCAGCCCCCGCCCAGCAACCCGTGCCGCCGCGCCCCGTCGCGCAGGAACGCCAACCCGTCGCGCACCAGCGTGTCGGGATCGCCGATCACGTCGCGCCACATGCAGGTGGCGCGGGCGATGTCGGGGTTCACTGCGACGAACGACTCCATGACCAGGTCGCCATCGTAGCCGATGGCGGCGAGCCCCTCGAACACGCCGTTCCAGTCGACGTTGCCCAGGCCCGGCGTGCCGCGGTCGCTCTCCGACAGGTGCATGTAGCGCACGTGCTGGCCGGCCGCCACGATCGGCGCATCGAAGCCGCGCTCCTCGATGTTCATGTGGTAGGTGTCGAGGTGCAGGAACACGTTGGGCTCGCCGATTCGCTCGATGAGATCGACGCCCTGGGCGGCCGTGTTGACCAGGTAGGTCTCGTAGCGGTTCACTGGCTCGATGCCGAGCGAAACCCCGACCTTGGCCGCGTCGCGAGCGACGCGCCTCAGGCTGGCCGCGATGACGTCGTAGTCGGCGTCAGTGGGTGGGCGGCCGACGAGGGTGCCGAGCGTGCCGTAGATCACGCCGGACAGCGCCGGTGAGCCGACCGCCGCCACGCGGCCGACGGCGTGGTGGAGAAAGCGCTCGGCCGCGGCCGGGTCGTCCGGCAGGGTGGCGTCAGGCGGCAGCCCGAGGGAGCAGGTGGCGCCGATGCCGTTCGCCTCGAGTAGGGCGCGCGTGCCCTCGGCGTCGAAGGCGTCGGGGCGTAGCAGGGGGATCTCGACGAAGTCGAGCTCGGCGGCGGCGGCCGCCTCGATGACGTCGCGGGCGGCGGCGGGCGTCCACTCCGACCGCCAGATGAACGCGTGGGCTCCGAATCGGGGCATGGGGTGACCTCCTGGGTCAGGGGTCGCGGGGGTCGGCCGCGACCTGGGTGGGTGGCGCGGCGGTCGAGCCGCGGGGGATGAGCTGACAGGAGAGGGCGAGGCGGACGAAGGGCGCGTCGTCGCCGTCCATGCGCGCCTTGAGGACGTCGAACGCACTGCGTCCGAGGTCGGTGAGCGGCTGGGCCACGGT
>JARGGE010000246.1 GCA_029210865.1 Trueperaceae bacterium | reverse complement strand
CCCAGATCGAGGAGCCGGCGCGCGCCGCGGGGCACCGGGGTGCGCCGCGCCACCTCGGCCGAGGAGACGCCGGCCACCGCCCGGAGCCCGCGCTGGTAGCGACCCCAGGCCGCCGTGTCCGCCCCCGCGTCCGCCCCCGTCTCCGCCGCCGTCTCCGCCGCCCCGGCCGAGCCCGCGATGGACCCGGACACCGACGCCGCCACCGCGTCCGCGGGCCCGCGCGCCGCCGCGCGCTCGCCGTGCATGCCCTCGACGACCCCGTGGCGCACGTAGGCCTCGTACCCTTCGACGAGTCGCCACTCGTCGAAGGCGAACAGCACCTTGTCGGCCACCGACGCGGGCGAAGCCGCGGTGAGCCAACGGCGGCTCGAGCGCGTGAGCGCCACCCGGTCGGTCCGCCCGTCCGGCGCCAGGTAGCCGAGCCCGACGAGGGCGTGCACGAGCCGCCGGGTGGGGACCGCAGCGGTGCCGCAGCGGCGCGCGACCTCGTCACTCGTCGCGGGTCCCGCCGCCAAGGCCTCGAACGCGCCGACGCGCACGGCGACCATCACCGTGCGCGCCATGGCGAAGGCGAGCTGCGTGTCGATCAGCGGCGTAGGCACGCGCCCGGCGCGGAGCGCCCACCACTCGAGGGGCGACTCGGCGATCGCGCCCAGCCGCACCCGCTCAGTACCGGGCGAGCACCGAGGCGAGCGCCTCGGGGGTAGGCCGCAGCGCCTCGTCGGGGAGCGACGACAGCGGCGCTTCGCCCACGTGGGTCGTCTCGGCCAGCGAGGGCCGCGAGGGGTCGTAGTAGATCAGCCCGGTGAGGAACTCGCCCTCGACCTCGGCGCGCAGCAGGCGCTCGGCCGCCATGCGCTTGTTCGTCGGGTCGTAGCCCGCCTCGAGGTGGCGCAGCGCGAGCTTGGAGCCGTCGTGCAGCCCCACGACGCGGGCCTCGCCGGGCTCGGTCGGCTCGATGACGATCTCCTCTTGCGGCGGGATCCATCCGAGGTCCTGCATGGCGTGCTCGTGGTCGCGCCCGAAGGCGTAGCTCTTGCGGCTCGTGTCCTCGTTGTTGAAGGCGACGCAGGGGCTGATGATGTCGAGGACGGCGGTGCCTCGGTGGGCGAGGGCGGCCTTGAGCAGCTCGCGTACCTGCTTCGCGTTGCCCGCGAAGGAGCGCGCCACGAAACCGCAGCCGGCCGCGAGGGCCTCGAGGCAGAGGTCGACCGCCGGGTAGTCGTTGAGCCCGGCGTACTTGAGCTCCTGCCCCTCGTCGGCGGTGGCCGAGAACTGCCCCTTGGTCAGCCCGTACACGCCGTTGTTCTCGATCAGGTAGACCATGCGGACGTTGCGGCGCACCAGGTGCTTGAACTGCCCCAGGCCGATCGAGCCGGTGTCGCCGTCGCCGGACACGCCGATCGCATGGAGCGTGTGGTTCGCGAGCAGCGCCCCGGTGCTTACCGAGGGCATGCGTCCGTGCAGGGCGTTGAAGCCGTGCGACATCCCCAGGAAGTACGCGGGCGACTTGCTCGAGCAGCCGATGCCGCTGAGCTTGAGCACCTCGTGCGGGCGCAGCGAGAGCTCGAAGGCGACCTGCACGATCTGGTTGGCGATCGAGTTGTGTCCGCACCCCTTGCACAGGGTGCTCGGGTTGCCGAGGTAGTCGGCCTTGGCCAGGCCGGCGGCGTTGGCGCGCAGGGCTTGGGCGCGGTCCACGTCAGGCCTCCTTCGCGGTGAGGTAGGGGCGCAGCCGCTCGGCCACGAAGCCGGCGGTGTAGGGCAAGCCGTCGAGGTACGCCGCAGCGCGCAGCCGCGGGGCGAGGTCCGGGAACTCGCCCGCGAGGATCGTGCACGCCTGCGCGTCGTGGTTCTGCTCGAGCACCACCACGGTCGGGTGCGCCTCGAGGAAGGCGCGGACCTCGGGTCCGGGCGGCAGCGCCCGCAGCCGCAGCGTCGAGAAACGCACGCCCTGGGCCGCCAGCGCGTCGCGAGCCTCCTCCAGCGCGTAGCGGGTGGTCCCGAAGTAGACGACCCCGACGTCGGCACCGTCGACCTGATCGACCTCGGCCGCGGGGACCCGGGCACGGACGGTCTCGTACTTGCGGGCCAAGCGCGCCATGTTCTCGAGCCAGTCCTCGGACCGCTCGCTGTAGGCGGCACGGGCGTCGTGGCCGGTGCCGCGCGTGAAGTAGGCGCTGCCGGGGTGAACGTTGCCCGGCAAGGTGCGCCAGCCGACGCCGTCGCCATCGACGTCGGCGTACCGGGCGAAGCCATGCGCCTCGATCTCGCCGGCGGTCAGCACCTTGCCGCGCTTGAGCGGCTCGTCGGGGTACGCGAAGCGCGTGCCCATCCAGGTGTTCATCCCCAGGTCGAGGTCGGTGAGCACGAAGACCGGCGTCTGGAGCTCGTCGGCGAGATCGAGCGCGCGCCAGCCGAACTCGAAGCACTCCTCGAGCGACGAGGGCAACAGCACGGCGTGCTTGGTGTCGCCATGGCCGATCCGGTAGGCGAAGGCGACGTCGCCCTGGCTGGTGCGGGTGGGGAGCCCGGTGCTGGGCCCGACCCGCTGCACGTCCCACACGACCGCGGGCACCTCGGCGTAGTAGGCGAGGCCACTGAACTCGGCCATCAGCGAGAGCCCCGGCCCACTCGTCGCGGTGAGCGCCCGCGCGCCCGCGAAGCCGGCGCCGACGACCATGCCGATCGCGGCGAGCTCGTCCTCCGCCTGGATCACCGCGTACGTCGGTCGGCCCTCCTCGTCGCGGCGCAGCTCGGGGAGGTACTCGCGCAGCGCGTCTACGAACGAGGTCGAGGGCGTGATCGGGTACCACGCGGCGACGCTCACGCCACCGAAGACGCTGCCGAGCGCGCCGGCCTCGTTGCCGGTCATGAGGAGCTTGCCGGCGGTCGCGTTCATCGGGGCGACCCGGAAGGGGTCGCGCTTCTCGAGGTGCTCGTTCGCCCAGTCGAAGGCGGCGCGCACGACCTCGAGGTTGGCGTCCACGAGCTTGCGCCGCCCGCTGAACTGGACACCGAGCGCGGCCTCGACGACGTCGAGCGGCGCCCCGAGCATCCAGGCCACGACGCCGACGTAGGTCATGTTCGCCAGGTACTCGCGCACCTTCCCCTTCGCCGTGCTCACCTCGAGCAGCTTCTTGACGGGGAGCCGGTAGACGGTGAGGTCGTCGCGCGCCACCGTCGGGTGCACGTCGTCGCGCAGCACGGCGACGCCGCCGGTGGGGAGCGCGCGCAGGTCGGCGTCGAGGGTCGCGGGGTTGAACGCGATCAGCAGCTCGCTCTCCTTGCGCGCCACGTAGCCCTGCTCGCTGACGCGGACGTGGTACCAGGTCGGCAGCCCCTGGATGTTCGACGGGAAGACGTTCTTCCCATGCACCGGGATGCCCATCTGGAAGAAGGTGCGGAGCAGCGTCAGGTTCGCCGTCTGCGAACCGGTGCCGTTCGCCGTGGCGACGACGAGCGAGAAGTCGTTGACGATCGGCGACCGGTCGCCGACGTCGGGGGAGGCGGTCTCGACGGTGGTCATGGGGTTCACGCGTGCTCGACGGGCTCGAGCATCCCTTCCGCGGTGGAACGCAGGCACGGACGCTCCCGCCTGGACCCGGACGGGGTCGAGGCGGGCGGAGCGAACCGGGCAGCGTTCATCGTTCCTCTAGGATGGCACGTCGCGCATGGGATCAGCCGCGCGGCGGCTGCGACTCGGGCACTGGACCGGCGACGGGCGGATCGACCCAGCCGGGCGTGTCGATGCGCAGACCGCAGCGCTCGACGACCGCCTCGAAGCCGGCGAGCGTGGCGGCGTCGACGGGCGACGCGGGGCGGCGCACGAACTCGGTGGCGAAGACCCCGCGACGGCGGAACACGTGCTTGCGCAGCGCCACGCCGATGCCGGGCTGGAACTCGTAGCGGATGAGGGGCAGGGCGCGGTCGAACACCTTGGCCGCCCCGTCGCGGTCGCCCGCGGCGAACCGGGCCACGATCTCGACGAGGACCTCGGGGAAGGCGAGCCCGGTCATCACCCCGGCGGCGCCCACCTCGAGCTCCTCGTAGACCCAGGCGCCCCCAAGGCCGCCGAAGACGCCGATGCGCTGCTCGGCGGCCGCGAGGACGGCCCGCTGCTTGCCGATGACGGGCGGGTCCTCGGCCTTGATGTACGGGGCGACGCCGTCGCGCGCCAGGCGGCCGATCAGGTCGACGCTCAAGGTGATGCCGAAGGACGACGGGTAGTCGTGCAGCGCCATCGGCAGCGAGGTCGCCGCGGCGACCGTGCGGTAGTGGTGCTCGAGCGCCGCGTCCGACTGCGGCGCGATCGGCGCGACGAAGACCGCGTCGGCACCGAGTTCCTCGGCCTCTTGGACCTGCTCGACGCAGGCGGCGGTGCCCAACCCGCGCACGCCGACCCAGACCGCCAAGCGGCCCGCGGACTGCTCGACCGCCGTGGCGAGGACCGCTCGGCGCTCGGCACCGGTCAGCTTGTGCGCCTCGCCCATGAAGCCGAGCACGGCGATGCCCTGGGCCTTGGCAGCGACGGTGGCGTCGACCAGCCGGCGGACGGAGTCGAGGTCGAGCGAGCCGTCGTCGAGGAAGGGCGTCGGGACGATGGGGTGGACCCCCCAGAACGCATCATGGAATGGCATGCGCCAGCCTACGGCACGGCTCACGCCGCCAGGGCGCCGTCGTCGTCCTCGTCGGAAACAACGCCGTTCCCCGCGGGCGTGGCGGCGTGCTTGCAGCCGCCGATCGCGGCGAGCACCTGCTGCCGCACCTCCGCGGCCAGCTCCGGATGCGCCGCCAAGA
>JARGGE010000245.1 GCA_029210865.1 Trueperaceae bacterium | reverse complement strand
CCTTCGCGCAGCGCCACGGCCTGAAGATCGGCACCATCTCCGACCTGATCGCCTATCGCCGCCGCCACGACAATCTCGTGCGCGAGACCGCGGCGCGGGGCGCCACCGTCTTCATGTCGTCGCACGTATTGCGCGAGGTCGAGAGCGTCGCCGACCGCGTCGCGGTGATCCGCCAGGGCCGGACCGTGGACGTCGACTCGGTGCGCAACCTGCGCGAGCGGGCCGGGCAGCGCGTCGCGCTCGCCTTCGCCGAGGCGCCCGACCCAGCGCCCTTCGCCGCCCTGCCGAACGTGCGCGAGGTCGCCGTCGACGGCACGACGCTGCGCTGCCGCCTGCACGGCGAACCGGACGCCCTGATCAAGCTCGCCGCCCGGCACCACGTGACCCACTGGAGCGCCCGCGGCCTCGACCTGGAGGACCTGTTCATGGACCTGTACCGACGCGACGCGAACGGCGACGCGGCCGCCGCCACGAAGGGGGTGCGCGATGCGCGCTGAACCGCTCGTGAGCCTGCGCCGTGTGCTGCGCGACCACCGCCGCGCTTTCTGGATCTGGGGCGCCTCGCTGACCGCGATCACCGTCTTCTACATGTCGTTCTGGCCCACGATGGGCGAGGCGATGCTCGAGGCGATCGAAGGGATGCCGCAGGGGCTGATGGCGGCGATGGGCTACGACAAGATCGGCACCGCCGGCGGGTACCTCGAGGCGGTCGTGTACGCGCTGATCGGCCCCATCCTGCTGCTGGTCTACGGGATGTCGTTGGCCGTGCGGCTCACCGCCGGTCAGGAGGAGGACGGCACCCTCGAGCTCGACCTGACCGTGCCGATGACGCGCGCGCGGCTGTTCTGGGAGCGCCTCGCCGCGGTGTGGCTGCTGCTGGCGGGGCTCGTCACGTTGGTGACGATCGGTGTGCTGGTGAGCGACCCGCTGTTCGACCTGGGGGTCGACGTCCCGAACGTGCTGGCGTCCGGCGTCGGACTGCTGCTGCTGGTGGGCGCCTTCGCGACGCTCGCCTTCGCGCTCGGCGCCGCGACCGGGCGCCGGGGCCTCGCCTTGGGCGTCGCCGCCGGCGTCGCGGTGGTCACCTACGTCTTCCGCGGCGTGGCGAACGCCGCCGGCCTCGAGGTCTACGCCGCGCTGTCGCCCTTCTCGTGGTTCCTGCAGGGCGACCCGCTGGCCAACGGTCTCGACCTGGCCGGCGTGGCGAAGATCGCGGCGATCAGCGT
Source organism: Trueperaceae bacterium (assembly GCA_029210865.1). GTDB lineage: Bacteria > Deinococcota > Deinococci > Deinococcales > Trueperaceae > JAABTL01. The sequence goes on along the minus strand of JARGGE010000245.1, from coordinate 3,593 downwards.
GCTCGCGGCCCCGCTCGGGTGGTGGCGCTTCGTGCGCCGCGACCTGATGACCTGAACCTTTCGCATCGCGAGCGGACCACCGCCGCGGTGCAGGGCGAGCACGCCCCGCGCCGCGGCCGGCCCGGTCACGCTCAGTACGTGTCGTAGCTCTCGTACGTGAAGCTGTTGTCGACCGGGTCGTACTCCGAGCAGCCGGCGGCCGCCCAGCACCCTTGGGCGTTGACCGTGTCCTGGTAGGCCTCGGGGGCGTAGGTCGACATGCAGTCGTCGATCGTCGCGCAGTTGCGCCCGCCGCCGCCGCCGCCGCCCGAGCCGCCGCTGCCGCCCGCCATCGCTTGCTGCACGGCCTCCTCGCCGAAGGCGAGCACGAAGACCCCCAGGACGAACTCCTCGCGCTCGGTCTGGGTCGCGGTCGGCCAGTTGGCCTGCACCCGGTTCCAGACCTCCCGCGTCTGCGTCAGCAGTGCCTGCTCGTAGGGCTGCAGCGCCGCGTAGTTCTGGGCGAGCGTCTGGATTACCAGCAGCCGATCCTCCTCGCTGAATCCCTGGACGAGCCCGGCCTGCACCGCCGAGAACTCGAGCGCCTCGAGGAAGGCGAGCGCGTTGTCCTGCGTCAGGTCGCCGTACGCGCCGCGCGCCAGCACCGGGTCGTCGGTGCTCGCGGAGGGCCCGGCGCCGAGCGGGTTGTCGGCCGCGGGCGCGCCGCCGAGGCGCACGGTCGCGTACGTGCCACCGCCCGAGACCACGGTCAGGGTCGACCCGGACAGGCCCGCGGTGAAGGGGAACGCCGCGCCGCTGCTGGCGAAGGTCCCCTGGAGCCGCGCGCCGTCGCCGGTCGCCTCGAACGGGTAGCGCTGCCCGCCGAAGCTCAGGGCGCCGACGTACCGTCCCGCACCCGCGCCCGCGGCGACCTCCACGCGCAGGCCGTCGCCCTCGTACGTGCCGATCAGCGCGTCGATGGCGACGCCTCCGGCTGGCGGGGCGCCGGCCGCACCGCCGCCTGGGATCGCGGCGGTCGCGGTGAGCCGGTAGCTGGCCGGCTCGGGGAGCAGGTTCAGCACGTCGACGTACACGATGCCGGCCCCCGCCGGCGTGAAGGCGTACGAGGGGTTCGGGTCCTCGCTGACGTCGAGGTGGTCGACGTCGGCGTAGTCGACGATCGGGGCGCCGAACTTCACCGCAAGGTCGAGGTCGCGACCGAACCCGTCCACCGCGACCGTGACCGCGCCGGCGCCGGCCGGCAGCGCGACCGTGTACGTGTGGTAGACCACCGTCTCGTCGCCGGCGATGCCTGCCAGGGTGCCGTCGACGGCGCCGCCGAGCGGCAGCGCCCCGTACTCGCCGCTCGGCGTCCCCTGAGCGAGGGCGATGGACGCCGTCGCGAGCACGGCGAGCGCCCACGCGGCCCGGTTCCTGGCGCGCTGGGTCCGTCTCGGATGGAGCCCGGTGGTGCGCTTCATGGTGCTCTCCTTCCGGCCGGGAGGGGGTCGGACGCGACGCGCCGACCCAGCCCCGATCCCTCGATGCCTCAGTATCGAGCGCCCTCCGTGACGCCGGCGTGACGCGGCAGGCGTCCGGACCGCTTGCTAGACTCGACGCAACGGACGGTCGAGCATGCGCGACGCGTTGAGGACGGTGTGGGCGAACCCGTACGTGCAGGTCCTGAGTGGCCTCGCCGTCTTGGCCGCGTGCGTGTGGGCGTTCGTCGCGGTTCAGCCGGCAGCCGCGCTGTTCCTCACCGCCATGGGGCTCGCGTACCTGGTGAACCCGGTGGTCGACGCGCTCCACGCGCACCGGGTGCCGCGCCGGGTCGGGGTCGCGCTCGTGGCGGTGGTGTTGGCGGGCCTGTTCTCGGGGATCGCGAGCCTGGCGGTGCTGGCGGTCCGTGGCCTCCTGAGCGAGGCCGAGAACGGCGTCACCCTCAACGAATCGGTGACCGCCTGGTTCGACCAGTTGCCGGCGAACCTCGAGCGGCTGGCGCCCGCGCCGATCTACGAAGCGTTGGCCGGCCCGCTCGCGACCGTCGGCGACGTGCTGCGCGAGGCTGGCCGCGCGCTCGCGCCGTACGTCGAGCGCATCGGGGCGACGCTCGTCGAGCTGGTCGGCGACGTGGCCGCCGGCGTCGGCTTCGCCGTCCTGCTGCTCGTCCTCACCGTGTATGTGCTGCACGACTACCACCGCTTCACCAAGGCACTGCTGCAGGCCTGGCCGCGGCCCTATCAGGCCACCGTCGCCGACCTCGCGAAGACGCTCGACCGGGTGGTCGGCGGGTACGTGCGCGGCCAAGTGGTCATCGCGATCGCGGTGGGCGCCCTCGTGTACGTCGGCTTGGCACTCGTCGGCCTGCCCCTCGCCGGGTTCGTCGGGGTGCTCGCGGGCCTGCTCAACGTGGTCCCGTTCCTGGGCACGATCGTGCCGGCGATCCCCGCCCTGCTCATCGCGATCGGCGGCGGTTGGTGGCAGGTGGTCCTGGTGCTGGTGGTCTTCGTGGTGGCGAACCAGATCGACAACCACGTGCTCACGCCCTTCGTGCTGTCGAAGTCCACCACGTTGCACCCGGTCACCGTCATAGTGGCGGTGATCGGCGGCTTCGCCGTCGGCGGCGTCCTCGGGGCCCTGTTCGCGGTGCCGCTGGTCGCCTTCGCGCGCGTGCTCTACACCGAGCTCTACCTCACGAGCCGCTTCTACCGGGAGGGGTGAGGCGTCGGCCGGGCAGCTGCGACCCCCAGGGAACCGCGTTCAGCGGTGGCTCCAGTCGTCGGGGCGATCGGTAGCGCTGGGCGATTGGCCGAGCTCGTCCCCCTCGGTCGTCACCCCCAGGCCGAGCACGGTTCGGTTCGCGTAGGCGAAGTAGGCGACCACCTGGTTGACCTCCAGGATCTCGCCGTCGTCCATCCCCGCCGCGCGCATCGCGTCGAGCGACGCGGGCGTCAGGCCGGCGGGGTCGCGCGTCAGCGCTTCGGCGTAGCGCAAGACCGCGAGTTCACGGCCCTCGAAGACCGCTTCGGGCGCCCCGCGACCCAGCGCGGCGCGGATGGCGTCGGTCCGGGCGTCGTCGCGCAGCAGCCGGCGCAACCCCGCGGTGTGGTGCTCCACGCAGTACGCGCAGCCGTTGAGCAGGCTGACGTAGACGCCGGCGGTCTCGAGCAGCCACCGCGGCAGGGCGTTGCGGGCGTGGTGCAGGACGCTCTTGTACAAGGCCAGGTGCCCCTCCATCGTGTGGGGGCGGAGGCCGTGGACCCTCATGATGGTGTCGATGGCGCCGCTCGGGCCGCGGACGCGGTCGTAGAGCTCCCGCAGGCGCCCCTCGGATTCGGCGTACGGGACGAGCTCGATCCAGCTTCGAAGAGGTGGCATGCGCGACGCTACCGCGCGTGCCCCTTCGGGGTCGGCTGCGGCTCCAGGTACGCCACGAACCACGCGCGCGCCAGCTCGGTCACCCGTTCCAGCGCCCCGGGCTCCTCGAAGAGGTGCCCGGCGTCCGGCACGACCTCGAGCCGCGCGTCGTCGGGCAGGTGGCGCCGGGCCCGCTCGTTGAGCTCGAGCACGGTGCCGTCGGCGCCGCCGACGATCAGCAGCGTCGGTGCGCGGAC
>JARGGE010000244.1 GCA_029210865.1 Trueperaceae bacterium | reverse complement strand
GCTCATGCGATCCCGGGGCGCGGGCTCGGGTCCACCGCGCGCGCGCCCGTGCGCTCGGCGAGCTCGAGCAGCGCTTCGCGGACGTCGCCCGCCGCGAGCGCCAGGTGGTGGGGGAGGCGGTGGTCGAGGATGCTCGCGACGGCGCGCTGAGCGGACATCGGTTCGCGCGCCCAGGTGAGCTCGCCCCACCAACCGTGCACGCCGTCGAACGACGGACCCTCGGCGGCGAGCACGCGGCCCCCGATCGCCACCGCACCGAGGGGCCGCCCCTGCGCCGGCTCGGCCGGCAGCAGTCGGAAGGCGGTCGCCGGTCCGGGCGCGAGCGTCTGGTCGCGCACCACGCCGAGCCCGTCGCGGTTGAAGTGGGTGGTGAGGCGCGTGCCGGGCGCCGCGGCGAGCGCTCGCGGGGCGTTGCCGCAGTGCCACAGCAGCAGCGCGTCGCGCTCCACGTCGAGGTCGGAGAGGTCGAGCAGCGCCGCCGGCGCGTCCGCCACCGCCTGCAAGACGCGCATCGAGGCCGCGCCCCAGACGTCGCCCTCGCAGGCGGCCGGCACGAGACGGTCGGCGGAGCGCCCCATGGCTGCGCACGCCATCGAGCCGCAGGCGTCGGGCAGCTCGGGCCAACAGCGGACGGCGAGCGCGTTGGCGTCGACCTCGCGGGCCATGGCGGCGAGCGCCAGGTCGATGCGCGCGGCCCGCACCAGGTGGTCCCAGGGGGCCTCGAGCGGCTCCTCGGCGCGCCACGCCACGGCGTGCGCCACGGCCTCCGATTCGGCGACGGCCTCGACGCGCGCGAACAGGTCGGCGAGCGGCCGGGCGATCGTGGTGGCGCCGTGCGGGAGCGGCGGGAGGTCGAGGCCATAGAAGCCGGGCGCGGTCCCGCCGATGGCCAGCACGCGCGTGGTCGCGAGCGCGCGGACGCCGCGTTCCGCCGCGACGAGAGCGGCGAGCCGCGAGCGCCACGAGGCGTCGTCCGGGGCGCCGTAGCACCATGCGACCGGTCCGCGGGCGCCGCCGAGCGGTCCCTCGGCGAACGAGAGCGTCATGTTCAGGCCGCAGAGGCTGTTGAGCGGCAGCGGCCCGCGCACGCCGTCGGGGCCGCCCGGGCGGGCGCCCGCCACCTCGGGCACGGCCCAGACGACCACGCGCGGGGCGCTCGCGAGCAGCGGGGCGAGCAGGTCGCCCGTGGCGAAGGTGGCGTGCTGCACCACCAGCAGGTCGAGGTCGGCGTCGGCCAGCCGGCGTGCCGTGGCCGCGGCTTCGACCGCGTCGTGCACGGGGCCCTCGTCGGCGACCAGGTCGGCCGCCAGCGTCGGGACCAGTGCGGCGAGCGCGTCGCGCGAGCGGTGCGCGACCGCGGCGCCGTCGCCCTTGAACGCGGGCCGAACGACGGCCACGAAGCCGATGCGCAGGAGCGTCGTCACGTCAGACCTCCTTGGCGTCCGTCGCGAAGGCGACGGAGCCCGAACCGTGTTGTTTGGCGCGGTACATCGCGTGGTCGGCGGCGCGGAGCAGCGCCTCGAGGTCGTCGCCGTCCGCGGGGAAGAGCGCGACGCCGACGCTGGCGAGCGACGGCACCTCGACCAGGCCGAGGTCGAACGGCTCGCGGAACGCGGCCGCGACGCGCGCCGCCACCGTGCGCGCGTGCCGTTCGTCGTGCAGCTCGCGGAGCGCCACGGTGAACTCGTCGCCGCCCAAGCGCGCGACCACGTCGCCCTCGCGGACCGCGGCGCGCAGGCGCCCGGCGACCTCCCGCAGCAGCACGTCGCCGGCCTGGTGGCCGTGGGTGTCGTTGACGGCCTTGAAGTCGTCGAGGTCGACGAAGCCGATCGCGACCAGCTCGCCTGAGCGCTTCGCCTGGAGCAGCAGGCGTTGCACCACCTCGGCGAAGTAGCGGCGGTTGGGCAGGCCGGTGAGCGGGTCGTTGAGGGCCTGCTCCTCGAGGAGCGCCTCGAGCCGCTTGCGCTCGCTGATCTCGCGCAGCGTCCCCTGGGTGCCCTGGAAGGCGCCGTCGGCGTCGGCGACCGGGGTGACGATCAGCTCGAACCAGTGGACCTCACCGTCGGCGCCGTGCAACCGCACCTCGCTGCGGAAGGGCGCCTCGCCGCGCGCGAGCGCCGCCGCCAGCCGCGGGCGCAGGGCGTCCGCGTCCTCGGGGACCACCAGCGACAGCGGGTCGCGCCCCTCCAGCCGCTCGGGGTCGTAGCCGAGCGCGGTGCGGTACGAGGCGGACGCGTAGGTGATGCGCCCCTCGGCGTCGGCCGCGTAGACGAGGTCGACGAGGTGGTCGGCCAGCAGGCGCAGCTCGCGCTCGCGCTCGGCGAGCGCGCCCGCGGCGTGGGTCAGCGCGCGCCGCTGGTGCCGCAGGGCGCGCGTCATGCCGTCGAAGGCCGCGGCGAGCGTGCGGAGCTCGCCGCGCTGCGCGGCCGGGGCGACCCGGCTGCTCAGGTCGCCGTCGGCGACGCGGCGCATCGCCTCCTCGAGCACGCGGATCGGGCGGAACACGAGCCGCGTCAGCGCGATGGTCGCGATCGTCGCGAGTACGCCGATCAGCGCCGCCACCAAGAGCGCCGCGCGCCCGAGCGCCGGCAGCCCCGCCGGGAGCACGGCCGCGGCCGGGATCGAGAGCGCCACCAGGCTGCCCTCGTCCTCGTTCAGGACGGGTGCGAAGGCGACCACGCGGCGCTCGCCGGCGACGTCGGGCACGAGCGTCGCGTGCGAGGCCCCGAACCCGTCGGTGGGGGCGCCGACGAGGTTCGGGTACGGCGTCCCCGCCGGCGCACGCCCGGTCGCGTCGAACGCGACCCGGCCGTCGCCGTCGACGATCGTGAGGCGGGAGCCGGCGGGCAGGCCGGCGGCGTCGAAGCGCCGTGCGAGCGCGTCGACGTCGACGGCCGCGACGAGCACGAGCAGGGCGCCGTCGGCGGCGGTCGCGCGGTGGGCGACGACCATGACGGTCACGCCGTGGCGCGGCGACGGCATCGCGCCTGAAAGCACCGGACCCTCCTGCGCGAGCGCCTGGGTGAACCAGCCCGCGTCCGCCATCGGCACCTCGACGCCGACGCCGTCGCTGTGGCACAGCGTGGCGCCGGCGGCGTCGAGCACCGCCAGCGCGCGGATCAGCGGGTCGCCGCCCACGTGGTCGGCGGCCGTGTCGGCGCAGACGGCGGCGACCCCGATCCCGTTCGACAGGTGCCCGGCGAAGGCGTCGATGATGCTGGTGGCGCGCCGGAAGGCGCCGACCTCGGCGAGGACCAGGTCGCCCATCCACACCTCGGCGCGCAGGGCCTGGATCTCGCGCCGCAGCGCCGTCTCGCGCCGCTCGTACCCGACCGCCAAGACCACGAGGACGACCGTGACCAGGAGGATCAGAAGGTAGATGCGGCCGGCGAGCGTCGCCCAGGGGTACGCCCACCACCTGGGTGCGTGCGGGGGAGGGGCGCCCTCCACGATCGTCGCCAGCGGATCCGGCTCGCGCCCGGTCACGTCAGCCACGGAGCACGTCCGTCGTAGGCGTTCGGGCGCGGTCGCCCGGCGCGGTCTCCATGCCCGATCATACGTGGGCGTCGCTCGGGCTGCACCGCGCGCTCAGGACCAGTCGTCGAGGCTGCCGCGCAGCTTGCGGCGGTCGGACCGGGCGTAGCGCCGGGCCATGTCGAGGGTCGCGTGGCGCAGGTGGTCCTGCACCTGCCCCAGGTCGCCGGTCTGGCGGTAGAGCTTGGTGCCCGCCGCGTGCCGCAGCGCGTGCACCCCCTTGAAGCGCACCTCGGCGCGCGCGCACAGGGCGCGCAGGCGCCGGTAGACGCCGTACTGGGAGCGCAGCGTCAGCACGAAGGGGTCGGCGGGCGCTTGCGCCAGCCGCAGCCGGCGCCAGCCCTCGAGCTCCGCGGTCAGCCGTGGCGTCAGCTGCACGAGCGCCGTCTTGTTCCCCTTGCCCCCCTTGACCAGCAGCTCGCGCGCGCCCACGTCGACCCGCTCCCAGCGCAGGGCCAGCATCTCGCTGACGCGCAGGCCCGCGTGGGCGCCCAGCAGCACGAGCACCCGGTCCTCGGGCTCGTCGGCGCGGCCGAGCAGCTCGATCAGCTCGTACTCGGTGTAGACCTTGAGCCCCGCGACGTCCTCCTCGCGGTCGACGTCGCGGCCCGTGCGCACGTCGCGGAAGGGATCGGCGTCGGTGGCGCCCGCCCACCGCAGCGCGGCGTAGAGCGCCCGGGCCGCGGCCAGCCGCAGCTCGACGGTCGCGGGGGCCAGCGGCCCCTTCTTCGGCTTGCGGCCGCGCTTGCCGGCCTCTGCCTCGGCGTGCACCGGCTCGCGGTCGCCGGCGCGCAGGCGCTGCACGTAGAGCGCGCCGGCGTCGCGGGCGGGGCGCAGGAGCGACTCGCCGGCCCACAAGGTCAGCAGCTCCTCGACGCCGCGTTTGTAGGCCCGGCGCGTGTGCACCGACGTGCCGACGCCGGACGCGCCGTGCAGCGTCAAGTGCGCTTCGACGAGCCGCCAGAGCTTCTCGAGGTCGCGCTCGCCGGCGGCCTCGACGGCGTAGCGCCGCAGCGCCGCCTCGCCCCAGCGGTGGAGCTGCTCGGTGCGGGCGAGGGGGTCGGTGCCGTCTCGGGGGGCGAGGGTCATGTGGGTTATCAAACCGCCCCTTGCGCGCGCGGCGTGTGGGATGCGCCACCCGAGCAATGGGCCCATGCGGCGCGGACCGCGTAGGCTCGAGTCGTGAGCGCCCCCGCCCCCCTCGCGGCCGCCCTCCACGACCTGGGTGGTATCGTGTCCGTGATGCTCCACGAAGCGACGGTCAGCGTTGTTCTGGATGGCAGTCAAGCCAGTCTGGCGGATACGGCGCGCGAGCTTGGCGCACAGATTCGGGCCCATTTGCTC
>JARGGE010000243.1 GCA_029210865.1 Trueperaceae bacterium | reverse complement strand
GGCCCGTCCTGGCGTGAGGATGGCGTGCGTCCGTGCGGCTTCGACGTGCATCCGGTGAAGGGCCGGTGAAGGGCGCGCGGGCACCGGCCCGGCCGAGCCGGGTGGTCCGCGAGGAGCGCGCGCGGTATCATCCGCGCACCCCGCACCCGCGGCGCCGTCCCCCGGGCCGGCGCGCGTCAGGAGGACGTCATGCGCTCGTTCCGTTCGCTCGCCCCGATCGTGCTCGTGTTGGCCCTCGTCGGCGCCGCCCTGGCGCAGGCGCCCGTGGAGCCGCTGTCCCCGCGCGAGAGCGTGCGCGTCGCGTACGTGCCGATCATGAAGTTCGCGCCCCTGTACGTCGCCGCCGAGCGCGGCCTGTTCGACGCGCTGGGGCTCGACGTCACGATCGACCGGGTCGCCTCGGGCACCGAGGCGATCGCCTTCCTGGAGCAGGGCCAGATCGACGTGGGCGGCATCGCGATCGTCGTGTCGCTCTGGAATGGCTGGAACCAGGGGATCGACATCCGCGTCATCGCCCCCGGCGGGCTGGAGCCCTTCGAGGGGAGCCCGACCAAGCTCATGCTGCGCACCGACCTCGCCGACACGGTCACGGAGATCGCCGACCTGCGCGGACGCACCGTCGCGGTGGCCGGCGGCCCCGGCTCGGGCGGCGAGTACCTGGCCGCCAAGGCGCTCGAGCGCGGCGGCCTCACCATCCGCGACGTGACGCTCGTCAACCTCGGCAACGCCGACATCCCCGCCGCCCTGGCGGGCGGGTCGATCGACGCCGGCATCCTGGGCAGCCCGTACGCGGACGCCGTCGAGGCCGACGGCAGCGGGGTCCCCTTCGCCAGCGACCTCACGCCGGGGCTCATGACCGTCGCCTTCGTCGGGTCGGGCGCCTTCGTGACCGAGCGTCCCGAGGTCGCGCGCCGCTTCGCGCTCGCGCTCATGCAGGCCGCGCGCCTGATGCAGGGCGACGCCTACTTGTCCGACGAGAACGTCGCCGCCTACCTCGGGTACGTCAACGCCACCGAGGAGGCGCTGCGCGCCGGCGCGCCGGTCGTGTACGACCCCGACCAGGCGATCCCGCTCGACGGCCTCGCCGACGTGGAGCGCACGCACCGCGAGAACGGGCGCACGGCGTACGAGACGCCGATCGACCTCGCCGACGTCGCCGACACGAGCTTCGTCGACTGGGCGCGCGAGGTGCTCGGCCCCTGGTCCGAGTGACCGGCTGAGGCCGCCGTGGCGACCGCGGGTGCGCCCGCCAGGACCGTCGCGCCCAAGATCGTGGCGAAGGGCGCGCAGAAGCGCTTCCCCACCCGCCGCGGCTGGGTCACCGCGGTCGAGTCGGTCGACCTGGAGGTGGCCGAGGGCGAGTTCGTCTGCGTCGTCGGCCCCTCCGGATGCGGCAAGTCGACCTTCCTGCGCATCCTCGCCGGCCTCGACCACGCCACCGCCGGCGAGGCGCGGATCGTGCCCGGGTCCGACCCCAAGCAGCCGCTGAACGCGGTCGTCTTCCAGGAGTACGCGATCTTCCCGTGGAAGACGGTCCTGGCGAACGTCGCCTTCGGACCCCAGATGCGCGGGGTGACGCGCGCCGAGCGCGAGGCGATCGCGCGCGCATGGATCGCCAAGGTGGGCCTCGAGCGCTTCGAGGACTACTACCCGGCGCAGCTCTCGGGCGGCATGAAGCAGCGGGTGTCGATCGCGCGCGCGCTCGCGCATGACCCCCAGGTGCTCCTGATGGACGAGCCGCTGGGCGCGCTCGACGCCCAGACGCGCGCGGTCCTGCAGGAGGAGCTCCTGCGCCTGTGGGAGGAGACCCGCAAGACGGTCGTCTACGTGACCCACTCGATCGACGAGGCGGTCCTGCTCGGCGACCGGGTCGTCGTCATGACCGCACATCCGGGGCGGGTGAAGACCGAGTTCCGGATCGACCTGCCGCGCCCGCGCGACCTCACGACCACCAGCACGCCCGCCTACGCGGCCCTCACGGGGGCGGTCTGGGCGGCGCTGCGCGACGAGGTGCGCGCGGCGATGGCCCAGGACGCCGAGGAGGTGCGCTCGTGAACCGCGCGCGTCCCACGAGCGCCTGGGCGGTCCCCGCCGCCGTGCTGGCGGCGACGCTGGCGGCCGGCTTCGCCTTCGACCTGTGGACCCAGGCCTGGTGGGCGCTCCTGGGCGTCGCCTTCGTGTGCGTGGTGCTGACGGCCGAGGCGGTCGAGGGGCGGCTGGCGGTGCGGCACCTGGGCGCGTACCAGCGGGCGCTGGCGCTCGGCTTCCCGATCGCGCTGCTCGCGGTGTGGGAGGCGCTCGCGACCACCGGGGTGCTCAACCCCCGCTGGTTCCCGCCGCCCACCCAGATCGCCGCGGCGCTGTGGGACCTGATCGTCTCGTACGACCGCTTCAACCGCACGAGCCTGATCGGCCGGCCGTGGTTGGTGCCCGAGCGGCTCGCGACCGAGGGGTGGGCGGGCGTGCGCGCGCTCGTCGACGAAGCGCACCTCACCGCCACGCTGGGGCGGGTGCTGGGCGGCTTCGCGATCGGCGCGGCGCCCGGTGTCCTCGTCGGCATGGCCATGGGGCTGAACCGGACCGTGCGCCACATGCTCGACGCGACGATGTCGGCGATCTACGTGCTGCCCAAGATCGCCATCTTCCCGATCCTGATGCTCGTGTTCCCCGACCCCTTCGGCGAGGGGCCGAAGATCGCGGTCGTGGCGATCTCGGCCTTCTTCCTCGTCGCGATCAGCACGATGGCGGGGGTGCAGGGGATCGACCCCGTCTACCTGCAGGCGGGGCGCAACTTCGGCGCCAACCGCTGGCAGATGTTCCGCCACGTCATCCTGCCTGGGGCCCTGCCGATCGTCTTCAACGGCCTGCGGCTCGCGCTCGGCACCGCGCTCATCGTCATCGTCGCGGTCGAGTTCGTGCGTGCCGATCGCGGCGTCGGGTTCCTGATCTTCTACTACTGGCAGGTGCTCGTGACCCCGAAGATGTACGCCGGCCTGTTCGTCGTCATGGCGCTCGGGGTGGGGCTGACCGCGCTACTGCAGTGGCTCGAACGGCGCGCGATGCCCTGGCGCAAGGGCTGAACGGGAATCGCCCGTCCGGTCGACGGGCGGTCCGAAGCGGTGCTCTGATGCGGGCCCGCCCCCCGATGGGGCGGGTCCGCGTCGTGCGGTAGGCGCGGGCGAGGAGAGCCGCTCGCACCGGGAGGTGGGCTAGTAGCCCAGGTAGACCTGCGTGCCGGTCGCGCGCGTGCCGAAGGTGACTCGGAGGGCTTCGCCGTCGCAGGTGATGGCGTAGCCGTGGTCGGCGAAGGCGTCGCCGATCGTGCAGCCGATGGCTTCGAGGCGGGCGAGCGTCGCGGTCTCGACGACGGCGCGGGTGGCGTCGTCGATGACGAAGGTCAGGCCGTTGGTCTCGCGCTTGGCGATGCAGGTGCGGCAGAGGCAGCGCCGGGCGACGACGCGTTCCAGTGCGTCCTCGGGGAGGTCGTCGGGGTCGTAGCTGGGGACGACGACGTTGCCGAGCGGGCCGTCGTCTTCCTCGGTGAAGACCAGGACGAGTCCGCCGTCGAGGGCGACGTCGACGCCGACCTTCTCGACCGCGTCACCGTCGTCGTCGAACGGCATGGTGCCGCAGTCGATCCCGATCGGGTTGAGGGCGAACGCTGCCGACAGCACGCCGACGGCCCCACGCCCGTGAAGGGCGTGGGACCGGGCGTGCATGGCGCCGGGAGCGGTGGGGTCCCGTCGGGGTCAGTGGCCGATGTAGACCCGCGCACCGGCGGAGGTCGTGCCGAACGTGGCGATGTACGTGTCGCCGTGCCCGTCGGCGAAGGCGAAGCCGTAGTCGCCGGCGATCGCCTCGCCGATCCGGCAGCCCGTCGCCTGGAGACGCTGGGTCGCGAGGGCCACCAGTTGGCGGCGGCTGACGTCGTCGACCTCGACGACGACGCCGTCGACGGCGGGCGTGAAGACGCCCATGCGGAAGGCGGCGTCGGTGGTGAAGACGCGCTCCAGCGCGTCCTCGCGCAGGGCGTCGACGGCGTAGCTGTCGAGGGCGACGTTGCCGAGGCCACCACGGTCCTTGGCGGTCACGACCACGGTGAAGCCACCCTCGCAGGTGAGGTCGACGCCGACCTTCGTGAGGGGCTTGTCCTTCGAGTCCTTGACCGGCATGGCGCTGGTGTCGAGTCGGACGTGCTGCTGCGCGTGGGTGGTGCCGCCGCCGAGCAGGACCGCGGTGGCGAGGGCGACGAGCAGCGGGCGGAAGGCGTTCGATGCGGTTGGGGTCATGGCGGTGCTCATCGATGGGGTCGGCGCTACGGTGGCGCGCTCTGGGGTCGGGGGATTCGGTTCGGACGATCACGGTCACCACCTCCAGCGAGAAGGTAGCGAGGCCCCCGTGAGCCGGGCGTGAGTCGGCCCGGCCGGCCACCTCACGATGGCGGGCCGGGCCGAGACGTTGCGCGGGCCCGTTTATGCGTTGGACGGGCTCGCGGGCTGGGGACGGTGCGGGTGAGGGAGGTCGCCCGCACCGGGGGATGGGCAGCGACCCTGGCTCGCCACCGCGGCCCTCGGGCGACGACGGAGGCGTGGCGGGGGATGAGGAAGGGACGGCGGCGGCAGCGCTGGATCTTCGCCTCCTGGATAGCACGGAAGCAGGAGGCCGTCAAGGACGGATGCGCTTTCCCTCGGCGGGACGAAGGGCGGCGGCATCGCCGCGACCAGTGGCCTCGCCGGGCCGGCGGCCCCGCCTGGACCGGCGGCCCCGCCGTCAGCCCGGCGGCCGGGCCGTTATCGGCATGCCAGTCGTAGAACATCTCGATCGGCCCGGCGAACAGGTCGGGCCCAACGTAGCCGCAGATCGTCGCCAGTTCGTGGAAGATCGG
>JARGGE010000242.1 GCA_029210865.1 Trueperaceae bacterium | reverse complement strand
ACGTCGACGAGGCCCTGATCGTGAACGGCGAGTTCAGCATGGCGGGCGGGTACCGCTCCGTCGACCGTCTGCTCGCCCGGCACGAAGGGCTCGATGCGATCTTCTGCGCCAACGACGTGATCGCCTTCGGCGCGATGCGGCGGCTGCGCGAGCTCGGGATCGGCGTTCCGAATCAGGTGGCCCTGGTCGGGATGGACGACATCGAACTCGGGAAGGTCTCGACGCCGACGCTCAGCACGGTCTCGCTCCTTGCCGAGGAGCGCGGCCGGCTGGCGGCGGAGCTGCTGCTCGAGCGCCTGCTCGGCGGAGCGGCGGAGGAACCCCGCAAGGTCACGGTGACGCCCCGGCTGATCGTGCGCGAGTCGTCCACGGATTACATCCGCCACGAGGTGCCGGCATGAGCGCTTCGCCCCTTCCCATCGAAGAGGCGGCGCGCGGGTGCCTGATCGGCCTGGCCGTGGGCGATGCGTTGGGCCAACCCACCGAGGGTTGGACCCCCGCCGCCATCGCGGCCAAGTGGGGCTACATCGAGGACCTGCCACCGGGCTCGACCGCGGTGAGCGACGACACCGAGTACACGCTGTTCTCCGCCCGGGTCCTCATCGAGCACGGGGTGGGCGTCACCAGCGAGCACTTCGCCGACGCTTGGCTCGAGCACATCGTCCCGCAAGCGGGGCCGTTCAAGGGCGCCGGCTTCAGCGAGATGGCCACGATCGAGAACCTGAAGCGCGGGCTGCGCCCGCCGCAGTCCGGCCGCCACTACCACTCTTGGAGCGACGGCCTGGCGATGCGGGTGGCCCCGTTCGGGATCGCCGCCGCCGGCGACCACCGGCTGGCCGCACGGCTGGCGCGCGAGGACGGTCGGGTGAGCCACGACGGCGAGGGCATCTACGCCGGCCAGGCGGTGGCCGCGGCGATCGCCGCGGCCACGCGCGGCGCCACCGTCGACGCAATCCTGGCCACCGGGCTCGAGGTCGTGCCGAGCGACTCGTGGACGGCTCGGCATCTGCACCGCGCCCTTCGCCTCGGCGCGCGCGCGAGCGGGGCACGGGAGGCGATCCCGAGCTTGCACGACGAACTAGCCGTCGAGTACTACCCTTGGGCGGACCTGGCGCCGGAAGCGGTGGCGCTGGCCTTCGGCCTGCTCGTCGCCGGCCGCGGCGACGTCGCGGGCACGCTCCTCGCCGCCGTGAACCTGGGCCGCGACTCGGACACGGTCGCCGCCATCATCGGGGCGATCCTGGGCGCGAAGCTCGGCCCGAGCGCGTTCCCCGACCGCTGGCACGCGGTCGTCGCGCCCGCCACCGGGCGCTGCCTCGCCTGCGTCGCAGGGGCCGACCTGATCGCCACCGCGGACGCGCTCGCCGCGCTCGCGCGGAGGCAGGCGGCGTGAGCGGCAGCGTCGGGGACGTCATCCGCACCATGGTCCTCGCCGACGGACTGGCGTGGCAGAACCTCTACCGCCGGGCGCACCTGCTCCCGGCCTGGACGAGGCGCAAGCGGCGCGAGATCGAGGCCGGGCACGAGGCGCGCGGGATCGTCGACGAGGCGCTGCCCTTCGCCCTGAACCAGCCCACCGCCCCGTTCCACGAGGCTTCCGGGGTCCAGAGCGAATGGCTGGCCTTCCAGCTGAAGGTCCTGATTGAGAGCGGTGGGCGGTACGACCCGCGCGTCGCGCTCGAGGCCTGGCGGGACCTGGCGGCGAGGCGCGCGGCGCTGCGCCTCTCGGTGGGCCAGCACGCCGCCCTCGCCAACCTCGCCGCCGGCATCGATCCGCCCACGAGCGGCCACGACAACCCCCACTACTTCGACGACAGCGCGTGCTTCCGGGCCGTGGCGCTCCTGGCCGCGGATGGGGGTGGCTTGGGCGCGGGCGACCTGCAGGAGGTCGTCGCCCGCGACGCGCAGATCAGCAACGCCCACGACGGGATCTGGGCGGCCCAAGCCTTCGCCGCGGCCCTGCGAGGCGCGCTCGACGGTGCCGATGCCGCTGCGGCCGTGGCCCGCGCTCGAGCGAGCGTCCCCGACGGCAGTTGGACCGCCATCGAGGTCGACCGGGCGCTGGCGCACGCGGCGGAGGCAGCCAGCCTCTTCGACCTCATCCGACGCTTGGCCAGCGGACCGACGAACCACGCGTACGATTACGGGAACTCGGCGCCCGAGACGCTGGCCATCGCCCTCGCCATCCTCGACGCCACCGGAGGTGACCTCGAGCCCGGCCTCCTGGCGGCGCTCGCGCTGCCCAGGACGGCCGCGTCCGTCGCGCCCATGATCGGCGCCCTGTGCGGCGCCCTGGGGACCGCGGGCGAGCGCCTCGTCGCCGACGTACCCGTCCAGGGGCTGGCCCTGCCGCACCTCGCGGGCACGCGACCGATGTCGCTGCTCGACGAGCTACGCACCTCCACGTCCTGACGCGCCCCGGCCCAACCGCGAGCGCAGCGAAAGGAACTTGCCAGTGGCTAAGACGATCGAAGACGGAGCCAGAGGCTGCATCGTGGGACTCGCCGTGGGCGACTCCCTGGGTGGCTCGACCGAGGGCTATCCGCCGGAACGGATCCGCGAGCGCTTCGGCGGCTGGGTGACCGACATCGTCGGCCCCTTCCTGGAGGACTGGCGGACCGCGCGGCCGATCTCGCCGTTCCACAAGGGGGACGGGCACATCACCGACGACACGCTGATGACCCTCGCCCTCAGCAACGTCTACCTGCAGGTTCGCGAGCACCTCACCGCCTACGACATGGCGGACCACCTGGTGCCGCAGATCGCCGACGAGGTCATCTACATCCCGGAGCTGGAGCGCGAGACGGTGCTGGTCCACCGGCTCTTCTTCGCCGAGAAGTACCTCTTCCACCGCCTGCGGCATGCCCACGTCGATCCGCGCGAAGCCGGCGTGGGCAACGTCGTGAACTGCGGCGCCGCCATGTACATGGCGCCGGTAGGGATCGTCAACGCCGGCCACCCAGAGGGCGCCTACGCCGAGGCGATCGACCTGGCCGGGGCGCACCAGGTGAGCTTCGGCCGCGAGGCGGCGGGCGTGATGGCGGCGGCCGTCGCCGAGGCCCTGCGGCCCGGCGCGACCGTGGACTCGGTCGTCGAGGTCGCCATCCGCCTGGCCAAGGACGGCACCAAGACGGCGATCGAGGCGGTCGTCCGCGCCGCGCGCGGGGTGGACGGCTGGGAGGCCGCCATCCCCGTCCTGCGCGACGCCGTCCGGCCCTTCGATTCCGTGGGCGAGACCTACCGCGAGCCCGATCTCGATGCCCGCAAGCCGAGCCGCAAGCACGCGATCGAGGAGTTGCCGGTGGCGCTGGGCATGCTCGTCGCCAACCGCGGGGACTACACGGGCACCGTGCTGGGCGGCGTGAACTACGGGCGCGACTCCGATTCGATCGCTCAGATGGGCGGCTCGATCGCGGGGGCGCTCCACGGCGAGGCCGCCGTGCCCAGCCGCTGGGCCGAGACCGTCGCGTCGGCCAGCCGCCGGGACTTCCGTGCGGTCGCCGACGGGCTCGCCCAGGTCGCCCAGGAGGTCTTCGAGCGCGACCGGAAGCGCTGGGAGCAGCGGCTCGCGAGCTTCCCTGCGGTCCACGCAGCAGCGGGACGCTAGATGGTTCGGATCACCTGGCTCAAGCCCGAGGAGCGCATCGAACACGAGTTCCGGCAGCTGCGGGAGGAGGGCGCCGACCCCGGCGAGCTCGAGGCCCAGTGGCACGCCTGCCGAGGCGAGGACCTGGACCGGCGCCGGGCGCGGGCGCTCGAGCTGCTCGACGCGGCCGTGCCGCTTCGGCGCAACGACGACGACGTCGATGTGCTCGCCCTCCTGCGCGGGGTGGCTGCGCCCGCCTCGCCCGCGCTGGACCGTGACGAGCTCGCGCGCCGGTTGGAGGCCGGCTGGATCGGCCGGGCGGCCGGGTGCTTGCTGGGCAAGCCGGTCGAGAAGACCCCGCGCGAGGGCATCCGCGAGATCCTCCAGAGCATTGGCGAGTGGCCGCTGCGCCGCTACTTCACGGCCCAAGGGGTGCCGGACGAGGTGCTCGAACGCTACCCCTGGAACCGGGCCAGTCGACCCACGAGCATGCGCGAGAACATCGAGTGCATGCCCGAGGACGACGACCTCAACTACTCGATGCTCAACCTCCACGTGCTGGAGACCTACGGACCCGATTTCACCACCGACGACGTCGCCACCGTCTGGCTGCAGATGATGCCGGTGCTCACCGTCTTCACGGCCGAGCGGGTGACCTACGAGAACCTGCTCCGCTACCTGCTCCCTCCCCTGACGGCGCTCCACCGGAACCCCTACCGCGAGTGGATCGGCGCCCAGATCCGGGCCGACGTCTGGGGCTGGGTCTCGCCCGGCGATCCGGCTCGAGCGGCCGAACTCGCCTGGCGAGACGCGCGGCTGAGCCACAGCGCCAACGGCATCTACGGCGAGATGCTCACCGCCGCGATGGTCGCCAAGGCCTTCGCGACGGACGACGTGCTGGCCGTGATCGAGGCCGGCCTGCAGACGATCCCCGAGGACAGCCGGCTCGCGGAAGCGGTCCGCTTCGCGCGGGACCTGCCCGACCGGACGAGCGACTGGGACGAGGCGCTGGACCTGCTGCACGCGCGCTACGGCCACTACCACTGGGTCCACACCATCAACAACGCCGCGCTGGTGACGGCCGCGCTGCGCTTCGGCCAGGGCGACTTCGAACGCACCATCTGCAACGCGGTGATGGGCGGTTGGGACACCGACTGCAACGGGGCGACCGTCGGATCGATCATCGGCGTCATGCACGGGCCCGATGCGATCCCCGAGGCCTGGTCCGGCCCCCTGCGCAACCGCGTGCGCACCAGCCTGAAGGGCTTCGACGACTCGCGGCTCGACGAGCTCGCCCGACGGACGCT
>JARGGE010000241.1 GCA_029210865.1 Trueperaceae bacterium | reverse complement strand
GTCGACGTCGGCCTGGGGCGCGCCCGGCGCGGCGTGCTCTGCGCCCGCCGTCCTGCGCTCCAGGAAGGCGGGATCGACGACGCCGTGGGTCAGCACCTCCATGGCGGCTCGCGTGTACGCGCCGTGGAGGTCGGTCGTCGAGGGCGGCGCGGTCAGGTCGACGCCCAGCAGCCGGCGCACGTGCTCGTTCAGCACGAGCGCGCCGAGCGACCACAGGGTCAGCACCGTCGCGACGCCGCGCTGGTCGCCGACCGGGCGCAGCGCGCCGCTCGCGACCCCGTCGGCCAGGTAGCCCTCGGCGTCGGCGACCATCTCGTCGACCAGAGCGGCCGCCGTGGGCGCGCCGTCGTGGAGGGAGCGCGCCAGGTACGCGAGCAGCGGCAGGCGCTCGTCCTCCGACCTCAGCAGCGACAGCGGGTCGAGCCCTGGACCGGCGCGCAGCGCGGCGGTCTTGAGCTCGCGGACGTGGGCGGCGACGAACGCGTCGCACGCCTCGCGCAGGCGCTCCTTGGAGCCGTAATGGTGGATGACCAGCGCCGGCGACACCCCTGCGCCCTCCGCCACCTGGCGCACGGTGGTGGCGCGGAAGCCACCCTGCGCGAAGGCGGCGAGGGCGGCGTCGCGGATGCGGACGCGGGCGGAGCGGTCGTCGGGCGGACCGGACGCCTCGCGGGGCGGGTCGGGACGGTCGGACGGTTCGCGACGGTCGGCCGAACGCACGTTCACATTCTTGAACGTGCGTTCAGCCCAGGTCAAGGGGCGCCGCCGCCGGGCCGCGCCGACGCCCGTCCTTGACCGCCCAGGCGACCCGCGGGGAAGATGGTCGGACGTCGCGGCCCCGCCCGCGGGCGGCGCGGCGCCCCGGCCACCGACCCGGCCGACCTCCCCCACGCTTCCGGACCCGAGAGGCCCCGCCATGCGCATCGCCATGTTCAGCACCAAGACCTACGACGTCACGTACTTCGACCGCGCCAACGCCACCCACGGCCACGAGCTCACCTACTTCGAACCCCGCCTCCTCGAGGCGACCGCCGCGCTCGCCGCCGGCTACCCGGCCGTCTGCGCCTTCGTCAACGACCACCTCGACGCCCCGGTGCTCGCGAAGCTCCAGGCCGGCGGCACGCGCCTGATCGCGCTGCGCTCGGCCGGCTTCAACCACGTCGACCTCGAGGCGGCCGACGCGCTCGGCCTCACCGTCGCGCGCGTGCCCGCCTACTCGCCACATGCGGTGGCCGAGCACGCGCTCGCCATGATCCTGTCGCTCAACCGCAAGCTCGCGCGCGCCAACAACCGCGTCCGGGAGGGCAACTTCTCGCTCGAGGGGCTGCTGGGCTTCGACCTGCACGGCAAGACGGTCGGGATCGTCGGCACCGGGAAGATCGGCCGCATCTTCGCCGGCATCGTGAAGGGCTTCGGTTGCCGGGTGCTGGCCTACGACCCGTTCCCCCATCCCGAGGTCGAGGCGATCAGCACGTACGTCCCGCTCGCGACGCTGCTGGCCGAGAGCGACGTCGTCTCGCTCCACTGCCCGCTCACCCCCGAGACCTACCACCTGATCGACGCCGATGCGGTCGAGCGCATGAAGCCCGGCGCGATGCTCGTCAACACCAGCCGCGGTGCGCTCGTCGACACCCTCGCGGCGATCGAAGGGCTCAAGAGCGGGCGGATCGGCCACCTGGGGCTCGACGTCTACGAGGAGGAGGAGAACCTCTTCTTCCAGGACCTCTCCGACCGCGTCATCCAGGACGACGTCTTCAGCCGCCTGCTCACCTTCCCGAACGTGCTGGTCACCGGCCACCAGGCCTTCTTCACCGCCGAGGCGGTCACCGCCATCGCCGAGACGACGCTCGCGAACGCCACCGCCTTCGAGACCGGCGAGGGAACGCTCCACCGGGTCACGTCCGACCAGATCGCCTGACCGCCGTGCCCAGCACCCTGCAGGCGCTGGCCGCGGCGGCGCCCCTGCTCGTCGTGATCGCGCTGATGCTCGGGGCGCGCTGGTCCGCGGCACGCGCGGGGCTGGTGGGGCTGGCGGTCGCGCTGGCCGCCGCCTGGGCGGCCTTCTGCCTCGGCACCCGCACGCTCGCCGACCTGGGCGCGCTGCCGGCCGCCGGCGGGGCGCTGCTCGAGGCCGCCTTCCTGGCCGCCACCATCCTGTGGATCGTCTTCCCCGCCCTCGCCATCCACGAGTTGCAGCTGCGCACCGGCTCGGTCGACGTGCTGCGCTTGGCCATGGGGCGACTCTCGGGCGACCCGCGGATCGTCGCCTTGCTCGTCGCCTGGTTCTTCGTGCTGTTCGTCGAGGGGGCGGCGGGCTTCGGTACCTCGGTGGCGCTCGCCGCGCCCTTCCTGGTGAGCGCCGGCTTCAAACGCGTCGAGGCCGTGGCCATCGCCCTGGTCGGGCACGCGGTGGGCGTGTCGTTCGGGGCGGTGGGGACGCCCATCCTGCCGCAGCTGGCGGTGACCCCGTACTCGGGCCTGGAGCTGGCCGGCGCCACGGCCGCGTACCACGCGCTGCTCGGCTGGCTGATGCCGCTCGCGGCGATGCTCATGGTGACGCGCGCCTTCCCCGATGCGGGGGGCGCCAGCGCGGCTGACGGCACCGACACGGCGGGTGGCGGCGTCGGCCGCGCCGTCTGGGGCTGGACGCTCTTCGCCGCCGCCGCCTTCCTGGTGCCGTTCACGCTCGTCGCCACCTTCGTCGGCCCCGAGCTCCCCACGCTCGTCGGCTCGCTGGCGGGCGGGCTGGCCTTCGTCGCGGCGCTGGTCGCGGCGCGCCGCCGCACCGCGGGCCCCATGCCCGCGGCCACGCCGGCGCGCGACCTGCTCGGCGCCGCGGCCCCGTACCTGGCGCTCATCGCGCTGGTGCTCGTCACCCGGCTGATCCCTGGGGTGCAGGCGGCGCTCGCCGGCGCCGTCGTCGGCTGGCGCCTGGGCCCCTTCCAGGGCGAGATCGCACCGCTCTACCACCCGGGCACGATGCTGACGCTCGGCTTCGCGCTGGGGGCCCTCGTGCAGCGCGCCCGCGTCACCGGCTCGGCCACCGCCTCGAACGTGCTCTTCAGCGACTTCCAGCTCGCCACCGCCCGCACCCTCGGGCTCGACCCGCTGCCGCTCCTGGGCGCGCAGGGGTTCGGCGCCGCGGTGGGCAACATCATCTGCCCGCACAACATCGTGGCCGCCGCCGCCACCGTCCAGCTGTCGGGGCAGGAGGGCGCCGTGCTGCGGCGCACCCTCGGGGTGGCCCTCGGCTACGCGCTGCTGGGCGGGCTCCTGGCGCGCTTCGTCTTCACGTGACGCCGGCGCAGCGGCCGTGCCACCATGACGCGTGATCCCCGGTCCCACCCGCAACGCCCGCGTCCCGAGCGCGTCGCCGACCCTCGAGGGTGCCCGCGTGAACCTTCGCGCCGCGACCGCTGCGGACGCCACGGCGCTCCGCGAGATCTCCTTCTACGACGGGGTCGCCGCGACCTCCGAGGACGAGGTGCGCGCCCATCTCCAGCGCATCACCGCCGACCAAGCCCGCGGCGAGACGGTGCACTGGGCGATCGAGGACACGCGCAGCGCCCGGCTCGCCGGCACCGTGGGCTTCTACCGGGGCTTCCCGGGCGGCGTGGGCGAGATCGGGTACGTGCTGCGACCCGCGTACCGCGGACGCGGGTTGATGACCGAAGCCGTCGGGCTCGCGGTCGCGTACGGCTTCGAGGTGCTCGGCCTGCGCGCCGTGGTCGCCCACACGGACGCCGCGAACCGGACCTCGATCGCCGTGCTCGAGCGCTGCGGCTTCGCGCTCGTCGCCGTGGAGGGCGCGCAGCGGACCTACGAGCGCCGCTGAGCGTCCGCCCAGGGCCGGCGGGCCCGTCAATCAGTACACGAACTCGTCGATCGGGTAGCGCGACGCACGCGCGCTCGGCGCCGCCCGCCGGGCGATGCGGAGCAGTTCGTCCATCTGGTCGGCGGTCTCGGACTCGCTGAGCGGCGTCAGGCCGTCGGCCGCGGCCCGCGCCGCGTACGCGGAGTCGGCGTGCAGCACGAACGGCGACACGTAGACCAGGTCACCGGCGCCCAGCGGCAGTCGGGCGAGCAGCGCGGCCGTGTCCCGCACGTGCGCGCTCGCGAAGCGCTGCCCCCCGACCCCCGCCATGAGGATCGGCGCGACCGCGATGCCGGCCTCCTCGAGGAGGGACACGAACGCCGTCGCCTCGTCCGCGCCGCCGGGCTTGTTCAGGTACGCCAGCAGCGGGTCGTGGCCGGTCTCGAGCCCGATCGCCACGCGCGCCAGCCCGAGCGCGCGCAGCTCGCGCCAATCGTCGAGCGACTTGCGCTCGCCGCCGAAGACGTCGACGAAGCCGGCGATCGGGCGCCCGGGGAAGGCGGCGCGCACCGCGGCGAACACCGGCCGCAGCCGCGCGTTGGCGAGCACCAGGGCGTTGCCGTCGGCGAGGAAGACGCTGTGGCGGGCCTCGGCGCTGCGGCCGAGCAACGCCTGCACGGCCGCGAGGTGCGCGGCCAGGGCGTCGGCTGGGCGCACCTGGAAGGGGCGGTCCTGGTAGAAGCTGCAGAACGTGCAGCGGTTCCAGCTGCAGCCGAAGGTGGCTTGCACGACCACGGCGCCGTACTGGTCGGGCGGCAGGATGCTGATCGGCGCGTACGCGGCCGCGAAGCGCTCGCGCTCGGCGGCCAGGCGCTCGGGGGTCCAGGCGAGGGCCAGCCGCAGGCGCGCGTCGAGCGCCTTTTCGATCCCGGCAACGCCCACCACCTCGGCGGCGCTGACCCCCTCGTTGCCAAAGCCCGCCCCGCCCAGCACATGCGCGGCCATCCGCCCGTTGGGATAAAGCCGCATCTCGCGCGGGCCGAACAGCAAGCCCGGCTCGCCGATATCATGCACCGCCTG
>JARGGE010000240.1 GCA_029210865.1 Trueperaceae bacterium | reverse complement strand
ACGACCTCGTCGCTCGCGCCCGCGCGCGCGGCGATGCCGAGCGGCTCTGGCCCCTCGTCGGCGACGCCGCCGACGAGGGCGACGTGCAGCACGCCCTCGCGGAGGCGATCGCGCGCTTCGGCCGGCTCGACGCCGCGGTGTACGTGGCCGGCGTCTCCGCCTTCGTCCCGCTGGCCGACCTCGACCTGGCCACCTGGCGCCGCGTGCTCGACGTCAACCTCACCGGCGCCTACCTGCTCGCGCGCGCTGCTGCGCCGCACCTCGCGGCCGCGCGCGGCGCCCTGGTGGTCATCGGCAGCACCCGCGCGCACCGGTCCGAACCGCACGGCGAGGTCTACGCCGCCTCAAAGGGGGGCCTGCTGGCCCTGACGCACGCCTTGGCGGTCAGCCTGGGGCCGGCGGTGCGGGTGAACGCGGTCAGCCCCGGTTGGATCGAGGTCGGCGATCGCCGCCCGGCCGACGCCGCGCGCCCGGTGGCCCACACCGACGCCGACCGCGGGCAGCACCCCGTCGGCCGCGTGGGCGTCCCGGAGGACGTCGCGGCCGCCGTCGCCTACCTGCTCTCGCCCGCCGCCGGGTTCGTCACCGGGCAGGAGCTGGTCGTCGACGGCGGCATGAGCGTGCGCATGCGGTACGCCGAGTAGGTCGGTTCAGCGGAGGTCCTTGGTCGGCTCGGGGAGCGGGGGGTCGACCACGGGGACGGCCGTGAGCTCGAGGGTCACCGGGTCGCCCAGCTCGGTGCCGTCGAGGCGCGCCGTCACCACCACGTCGCCCTCGGCGGTGCCGGCCGTGTAGGTCGCCGTGTAACTGCCGTCGCCGCCGTCGACCACCGCGTCGATCGATCCGACCGTCGGCGGGTCGAAGGTCACCGTGGCGCCGCCGATGCCGACGTCGTTCCTGTAGCGGTCGCGAAGCCGGACGGTGAGGGCGCTGGTCGCGGCCCCGTCCGCCGGCAGCTGCAGCGGGTCCGCCGTCAGCGTGCTCGCGTCGGCGAACGGGGGCCCGACGACCGCGGTCGCCGTGAACGTCACCTCGATGGGCGGTGTGGATCCATCGACGCGGGCGCGAAGGGCGTTGGCGCCTGGGGTCAGGCCCAGGTTCCAGCTGACGAGCGTGGCGACGCCGTCGGCGTCGCTCGCCACCGGCGTCGACGGCGTGACGCTGCCGCCTCCGGCGGTCGCGGTGAAGCGCACGGCCACCCCCGGCACGGGGCGACCGTCCGCGTCGCGCACGCGGACCGCCGGCCGCACCGGGACCGCTTCCCCGACCACCGACGTCTGGCCGTCGCCAGCGACGACGGTCAACGACGCCAGCGCGCCCGGCGGTTCGGGCGGCGGGTCCACGACGGACACCGCGATCGACCCCGACACGCTCGGCGTGGCCACGCTCGTGGCGGTGATGCGCGCGGTGCCGACGGCGCGAGCAGTGACGAGGCCGCCGGCGTCGACCTCGGCCACCGCGGGCAGGTCGCTCGACCAGGTGACCGACGCATCGGCGCCACCGACCGCGGCCACGTCGACCGCCAGCGTCACGCTCGCGCCGACCTCCAACTCCCGGTCGCCACCGACGATGGCGACGTCCGTCACCCGCGGGACCTCGACCGGGGCCCCGCACGCGACGAGCCACGCCGCGAGCGCGACCGTCGCGCCGAAGGACAAGTTGCGTCGGAACCGCATGCGAACCACCTCGATCTCACCTCAGGGTACGCGCTCGCGCCGCGCGGCGCGGTACCGCACGGCTCGCCGCGCGCCGCTCGCTGCCGGCTCAGGGCGCAGCCGGCAACCGCACCTCCGCGATCTGCCAGACGAAGCCGCGCGGGCGCAGCACGAACTCGGTCGCGGCGTCGTCGGCGCGGTTCGGCACGCGCAGGACGAAGGCGTCGATCGCCTCGTAGCGGATGCCGGCCCGGGCGAAGGTCTCGTCGACCGTGTTGCGGACGCCCACCGCCCCGCCCAGCAGCGGCCGCAGCGGGACCCCGCCGAGCAGCTGCAGGACGCCCTCGGGGGAGGCGACCAGCTCGGCGACCGTCGTCCCGACGAGCGCCCCCACCGCGGCCTCCAAGGCCGTGCCGAAGGCGGCGCCGAGGCGCTCGAGCGGGTCGTCGCCGAGCTCGGCGACCGGCTCGCTGGGGTCGAAGTCGTCCCGCAGCCCCGCTCGGATGCTCGCGACGTCCAGGTGGTAGGCGAGCGCCACCACGTCGTCGGCGCGGGCGGCGCGTTCGATGGCGGCCAGCGCGATCCGCGGGGCGGCCACCACATAGTACAGGGTGCCGGCGACGGCGGCCACGATCAAGGCGATCAGGAGCTTGCGCATCGTGCCTCCAGGCCCGCCGGCGACGCGGCGGCGGTCGGTCGAGGGTAGCGCGCCGGGCACCGGTGCCGCGACCGCTCGCCGACCGTGCCGCCCCGGTGTGGCGCGTCCGCACGCCACCCCCGCCACCGACGCGCCATGATGGACGTGACCGTCGCGGTCGCCACCTGCGCTCCGCGAGGAAGGACCGGTGCATCCCATGACCGACCCTCGACGCACCTCCCTGCGCCTCGGCGCGCTCGCCCTCCTGACCGCGCTCGTGCTCTCCGCCTGCGTCCCCATCTCGACCCCCTTCCTGCGCAACGTCGACGGGCAGACCTGGGCGGCGCGCTTCGACGTCGCGGTCGGCACCGCCGAAGCCCCCGTGCTGCGGTTGCCGGTCGACCTCGCCCTCACCTTCCGCCAGTCCTGGACCGACGTGACCGCGGACGCCACCCTCGAGTACGACGCCGGGCTGTTCCGCCTGAACACGAGCGGCCTGATCGAGCTGTCGGGACGGCTGGGCCTCGACGACCACCTCGACCTCGAGAGCCCCTCCGGAGCGCTGACCTTCGACGGGCGCTTCGTCGGCGACCGCCTGATCGGCACGGTGGCGATCGCCGGCGTGGTGCCGGTGGGCGACGTGGTGTTCACCCGGATCCGGTAGCGCGGGCGGCCCCATGCCCCGCACCCGGATCGGCTTCCTCCACCCCGGCGCCATGGGCGTCTCGCTCGCCGCCACGGCGATCCGTGGCGGCCACCAAGCGCTCTGGGCGAGCGCCGGCCGCAGCCCCGCGACCCGCGTCCGCGCGACCGGGCACGGCCTGCTCGACGCCGGTGCGCTCTCGGAGTTGTGCGACCGCGCCGACGTCGTCGTCTCCATCTGCCCGCCGCACGCAGCCGAGGACGTCGCCGTCGCGGTCGCCGATGCCGGCTTCCAAGGCCTGTTCGTCGACGCGAACGCCATCGCGCCGGCGCGCGTGACGCGCATCGCTGCGGACCTGGGCGCGCGCGGCCTCGACCTGGTCGACGGCGGCGTCATCGGCGGCCCGGCTTGGGAACCGGGGACCTGGCTGCACCTGTCGGGGCCGCGCGCCGCGGAGGTCGCGGAGGTGTTCGCGGCCGGACCGCTCACGCCCCACGTGCTCGGCCCCGACGTGGGCACCGCGTCGGCGCTGAAGATGGTCTACGCCGCGCGCACGAAGGGCACCACCGCCCTGCTGCTCGCCGTGCTCGGCGCCGCCGAGCGGCTGGGCGTGCGCGGCGCGCTCGAGGCGCAGTGGGAGGCCGACGCGCCGGGCACCACCGCCGAGGCGCACGACCGCGCCCGACGGGCCACGCGCAAAGCGTGGCGCTTCGCGGGCGAGATGGAGGAGATCGCGGCGACCTTCGCGAGCGCCGGCATGCCGAGCGGCTTCTTTGAAGCCGCAGCGACGACGTACCGCGCGCTCGCCGGGCTCAAGGACGCCGACCCGCTGCCCGACCTGGACGAGGTGCTGGCGGCACCGGCGGGCGCCGGCGGCCCCCGGCGCGGCTAGCGGGTCGGCCGCGCCGGACCGTGCATGCGCGTCAGGCGCGCAGGTGTGCCACCACGTACCTCACCGTGTCGTCGACCGTCTGCACCTGGGCGTAATCGCGCTCCGGGATCTCGACCCCGGTCCGCTCGGCGATGCCCATGAGCACGTTCAGGAAGTCGATCGAATCGACGTCCATCTGCGGCCCGATCGGCTTGGCCGGGTCGATCTCGTCGGGCGGGATCTCTGGAGCGACGGTGAGCAGGCTGGTCATGATGGCGTCGCGGATCTCGGCTTCCGTCATAGCTCCTCCGGGTGCTGCAGGCGATCAAGGATGGCAGCCAGGAAGAGGCCGCCGGTGTGCCCGTCGCTGGCGCGGTGGTCGGCCGCGAGGGTGGCCTGGACGATGCGGCGCACGCCCAGCAGGCCGTCGACGGCCCACGGGCGGGCGACCACCTTGCCGAAGCCCACGAGCGCGACCTGCGGCGGGTAGATGACGCCGTAGACGCTCTCGACCCCCTGGTCGCCGAGCGCGGTGACGGTGATCGTCGCCTCGCTCATCTCGGAACTGCGCAGCTGGAGCGTGCGGGTGCGCGCGACCAGGTCCTTGATCGAGGTCATGAGCGCCAGCAGGTCCTGGTCCTGCGCGTTCAGGATCGCGGGCGCGATCAGCCCGCCCTGCCGCAGCGAGATGCCGACCCCCAGGTGCACCGCCGCCGACGGCGCGAAGCCGTCGTCGCGGAAGAAGCCGTTCATCTCGGGCACCTCGGCGATCGCCTGCACGGTGGCGCGCAGCAAGAGCGCCGCGGGCAGCACCCGCTCCGTGATCGGCCGCTCGAGGTTGCGCGCTTCGAGCCAGGTGAGGGCGCGCTCCAGGTCGATCGGTTGCGTGAGGTAGTAGTGCGGGATCTGACGCTTGGACTTGGCCATGGCGGCCGCGATGGCGCGGCGCATGGCGGCGTAGCGCTCGGGGCTGGGTTTCTCGCGGCCGGCGGGGCGCGCGGGCGCGGCGGGGGCCTCGCGGGACGGGGGTGCCACCGGGGCGGCGGCGGGCGCCTTCGCCGCGGCGCCCGGAGCGGCGCCGACCGCGGC